>NZ_JAUBUJ010000033.1:0-74739 GCF_036705405.1 Microcoleus sp. B13-B6 | reverse complement strand
TTACGGATATGGGTTGATTTACATTCTGGGCATTGCATAAATTATTCCTCCTATTCATACTCTAACTCAGCAACGCCAGAGTTCAAAGCTAAAGGGAAAACAACTCAATACTCAGCAATAGATGAGGCGATTAGAACTGCTCAATTCGTCCGCAACAAATGTATCCGTTTTTGGATGGATAATCGCGGCGTAGGGCAAAAAGAGCTGTATCGCTACAACACCAAGCTGAGAGCTGAGTTTCCCTTTGTAAATACTTTGAACTCTCACGCTTGCCAAGTTGCTATTGAATGGGCATATTCCTCAATTGCTCGATTCTACGAAAATTGCAGGAAGTCTATTCCCGGAAAGAAGGGATATCCAAAATTTAAGAAGAATTGCCGCTCGGTAGAGTACAAAACTTCTGGCTGGAAGCTTTCCCCCGATAGACGCTCAATCAATTTCATTGATAAGAAGGGCATTGGTAAACTTAAACTTAAAGGGACGTGGGACTTACACTTCTACCAACTAGACCAAATAAAGCGGGTTAGGCTAGTGCGTCGTGCCGATGGCTACTACGTTCAGTTCTTGGTGAAAATCGAAACTGGAAAACTAGACATTGAGCCGACAGGTAGAATTGTTGGATTAGATGTAGGAATCAAGGAGTTCTACAGCGATAGCAATGGTCATACTGAGCCTAACCCTAAATTTTATCGAGCAGGCGAGAAGCGTCTAAAGTTTCGACAAAGACGTGTTTCTCGTAAAAGAAAAGGCTCTGCCAATCGTAAACGAGCCATTAATAGACTAGGACGAGTACACCTCAAAATAAGTAGGCAACGTGAAGAATATGCCAAGAGACTGGCACGTTGTGTAATCCAATCTAGCGATTTGGTCGCCTAGGTCGACTTGAGGATTAAGAACTTAGTCAAGAACCATTGTCTTGCCAAGTCTATTAATGATGCGGGTTGGTATCAGTTCAGGAAATGGTTAGAGTATTTCGGGGTTAAGTTTGGCAAGATAACCGTAGCGGTCAATCCTGCCTACACCTCTGAGGAATGCTCTAATTGCGGCACGTTAATCAAAAAATCCCTCTCTATGAGAACCCACACTTGCGAATGCGGCTTCGTCTTAGACCGGGATTGGAATGCTGCTATTAATATCCTGAAATTAGCCTTGAGTACGGTAGGGCATACCGGAACTTGGGTCATAGATCCGAACGCTTCGGGAGATTCGACCTCTACCTTGGTTGGAGTAATCCTGCTAGGGCAAGTTGGGTCTATGAACGAAGAATCCTCGCGCCTTTAGGCCGAGGAGTGTCAATCAACTGAAAACCGCTATATCGGCGATTTAGAAATTTTGACCTTCAGTGGTTGGAGCTATCGAACCCGGTTGGTTGAGGAACAGGTTTTTAGCGCCGTCGTTTTGGTAGATACAGTTAATTTCGGGTTGAGCTTCCAGGGGGCCGGTGAAGCCAAAGGTGTTCATGCGATTTTTGCAATCGCGCACTTGGTCTTGGCTGATGAGTTTTCTTTGTTCGAGAATTGCCCAGTTATTGGTTCGCAAAACGCATCCGGGGCGCATACTAGGCTGCGAGATGTAGACGTTGAAGGGATTGAGGGTGACGTAGAGGCGCATATCTGTCACCATCGCGCTTGCTCCAAACTGCACGCAAAGTTCTGGGTTCGGGGCGCTGCGATCGATAAATTCGCGGGATGCTACGTTCTCTGGGCTAATTGTAGCTGTGGAGCTAAAGGCAATGCCAATGCCAATTCCCAGAATAAAGACGGCTGTTAAAATTCCTAGGGTGGCCGAATTGAGGAAAGAGGGTTTACCGGACTGAGGTTGACGCCGCGACTGTCCGCCAAAGGAGCCGGGGTAGTCGGAGTCTTCATCTCCTCGGGATGGGTCGCCGCTGAATCTGTCGTTGTAGGATTTAGGTTTGCGTTTCATATAAGGTTCCGTCAGTTCTGGAGACTCAACAGGTAGTAGTTTGTTATTTTTAACCGATCGCGCCTTTCTAATATTATGGCGCTAGGAAGGTGGTTGCCCAGGGTCCAGGACACCCCCTGTGGGTTTGGTGTTGGGTTCACAGCTCGCGATCGACCAAGGGGCTGCCTTGTCTGAATTTTCAGATTTCAATAAAATAGCTGAAAGTGAGATAGTCTTGCACAGCGGAGGAATCCGGCTCAAGATTGTTGACAAATTTTAACATTTTACAAGTCAGGAGGTATAGATTAGTGTCTGTCGAAATTATTCAAAAGCCTTCCACAGTCCGCAAGCTTGCACCACGCTACCGCGTTCTGCTGCACAATGATGATTTCAATCCTATGGAGTACGTGGTGCAGACTTTGATGGCGACGGTACCGAGTCTGACTCAGCCACAGGCGGTAAATGTGATGATGGAAGCCCATACTAACGGGATGGGATTGGTGATTGTTTGCGCTCTGGAACACGCTGAGTTTTACGCTGAAACGCTCAATAATCACGGATTGAGCAGCAGCATCGAACCTGACGATTAGAACCTGACGGTACTGCAACGGGTTCGCCCAGCCGGTTTCAGATTTATACCGTCAACCCTCATACATACCAAAAAGCCAAGGGTTCGGCCCTTGGCTTTTTGGTATATTTAATGCGGTAGATATGGAAACTTGAAGAGCATAGGTTTTTCGGAAAGGCCGGAAGTGGTTCGGAGCTAGGTGAGCTCTCGCGCCAATTTCAACTCTTCAATCTCAAATCTTTATCAGAGGAAATTAATAACGTCCTCCGCCGCCGCCCCCTCCGCGAGCAAATTTTCCAGGGCCACCGCCGCCCCGGTTGCCACCGCCCCGGCCTTCATCTTCGCGGGGCTTAGCTTTGTTAACTTTGAGGTCGCGACCCATCCACTCTGCTCCGTCGAGAGCAGCAATCGCTGCATCTTCTTCTGCATCTGTGGACATTTCTACAAAACCGAAGCCGCGGGGGCGACTGGTTTCTCTGTCGGTAGGTAGATGTACCCGCTTAACAGTTCCGTATTCGGCGAAGACGGTGGTGATGTCTTCTTGGGTAACTTGGTAGGATAAGTTACCGACGTATATCGACATGAGGAATAACTCCAAAATTTAGACAGTGCGAAGATTTCAGTTTCGGAGAGTCCCCTGCCGATACAGAAGGGCAAGTTTTTAGACAATTCTGTAGCAATGAACAAAGCCTGCAACTGAATCTGATTCACACTTGGTACTTTAACATAGAATAGAGTCTTTTGAATAGGTTTCAGGAGTTAATTAAGTCGTTCAAATTAAAGGTAAAACTTTTAGGGTATTCAGAAACCTGGTTGATGGGTGTGATGTTTTGCCTGCAGTGGAAGCAAAGAAAGTTATGCCCCCCGCTCTCACCGCAGGAAAGATACATCCACCTTGCCAAAGTTGGTACTCAAAGCTAGGTTCACGTTTTCCAGGGCTTTAACTAACCACACCACGCCTTCTCGGGTACTGCATTCGTAGTGACCGAACAAAATTGCCAGTCGCTTTTCTAGGTAGGGCTTGACTTTGCCGCAAATTAGTACGATTTTCAGCAGCAAACCTGTGGTTTGGGTGGGACCGAGGTTTGAGATCAGGTCGATGAAGACAAAGTGGTTGGGCCGCACAGGACTCTCTACTACTAAAAAGTTCAATAACTGGCTGCAAGTTCTGATCATTAAAAATTCATTAAACTTCTGATCGTCGCTGTGGGGCAGGGTATTTTGTAGTTGCTTATACAATTTTTCGTTAAAGAGACGTTTGCCGTAGCGATCGTCGGTGACAGAAGAAATCAGGTATTCGTACAAGTCGTCTTTAAAGGAGTGGTAGGACTGATTTGTGCTGGCGTTCGCCGTGAAACGGCCCGCTAGCTGTCTGTAGGTATCGGCTCCCTCTACTTTTCCGACAAAGTGCTTGAGGGCAAAGAATAGTTCCGGGTCGGTCAACAGGGTCGGGTTTTTTATAGGTTGTATACTTCTTTGAAAGACAATTGAGGTTTCCCGGCGCGCTGTTTGGGCTTTTCTCACTTGGTGAGCCACGTATTGCGAGAGGTTGACCTCAAATTGCTGCTGCTTTTGAGCTTGGATTTTTTTAATGATTTTCTGCTGTTCGTAGGTGCTGTCGTCGCTGAGGAGGCAGTGTTTGTAGAGGTAAGGGTAACGGGGAATTAAGGTTCCGAGGGGAAGGGTAGCTGGGGTTTTGCTGTTGCTGCTATCTTCATTGTTGTGAGTTATGACTTTGGCTAAACGCTGGAGGGTGAGGTACTGTTCGCTTTCGGTAAATTGGTTTACTAATTGGGGGATGGAGCCTCGCCCCCGCGATCGATTGTATCCCAATAATATTTTGGGCGCTTCTTCAAACAGAGCGATCAATTCAGGGATGGCTGCTTGCTTGCTGGGGTAGGTTTGCCAGCGGTTGATCAGGATGTGGCAGCAGCGGTTGAGGATGTACTTGAATTCTTGTTGGGCGTGTTCTGAGGCTGCTATTTTTTCGAGTGCTTCGGCGATCGAGCGATCGGGATATCCGCTACCCTGGATAAACAAAGTGCGAAAGCGGCTGATGAGTTCGGCCGGCTGCTCTCGTTGTACCAACTCCAGCCAGTGCTTGTAAAGTAGTTGTTCTTCTTCGTGGCTTTGTCTGTTGTAGTTGTTCACTGTGGATTAACCCTCCGAGGCTGGGGCAGTAGCTTTCAGCCCTATTAGCTTGATAAATTGGCAAATGAATCGCAATAATTGAGTCAACCGAGCTTCTCGCCGGATGAGGCTTATGGGTAGAAGCTTTCAGCAGCTTAAGCCGATCGATATTGTTTGCTTAGTTAAACTATTTCCCAACAACAGCATGGCATGAATTGTTGCTAATTAGCAAGGCCTAAAATCACCAGAGACTTTGTAAAGTATTGGTAAAGATTGTCGAGTGGTACGGGAGGATTTCTTGGTTGGCTGACGATTTAGTATTAGGATTGTCAAGGTCAATCCGGGTCGGCAGCCCCCAATCAGTTAAATTGGAGGTCGCGCGAGGTAGGATTAGCTGTGAAAATAATTATTTGAAATGTGAGTGCTGGTTATGGTTTGTCGCGTAAGTATCGCCCGACTTGCTGAAATTTTAACTGTACCTTTGCCTGCTGTGCCTGACGACGTTTTGACAGCTTTAGGGACAGGTATTGCCACAGATACGCGCACTCTTGAAGGGGGCGAGGTATTTTTGGCGCTGCGGGGAGACAATTTTGACGGCCATCAATTTGTAGCAAAAGCCAGGGATTTGGGGGCGATTGCGGCGATTGTCGATCGACATTGGCAAGAAGAATTGCCGAATTTTCCGCTGTTGCGCGTTGACGATACTTTAAAAGCTTACCAGTCGATCGCTCGCTGGTGGCGTGACCAATTCAGTATACCTATAGTTGCTGTTACTGGTTCTGTCGGTAAAACTACTGCTAAAGAGTTAATTGCAGCGGTTTTGTCAACGAAGGGAAATGTTCTTAAAACTCAATATAACTACAACAATGAAATTGGAGTACCAAAAACTCTGTTGGAGCTTTCACCCGCACACAATTATGCTGTGATTGAAATGGGTATGCGCGGCCGTGGTGAAATTGCGCTGCTGTCGCAAATTGCGCGACCTACTGTTGCGGTAATTACTAATGTAGGAACGGCACATATCGGGCGATTGGGTTCGGAAGATGCGATCGCCCAAGCTAAGTGCGAACTTTTAGCCGAAATGCCTGCTGATAGCCTTGCTATTCTAAATCACGATAATCATAGATTAATGGCAACTGCGACCGAAGTTTGGCAGGGAAAAACTTTAAGTTACGGTTTAGAAGGCGGGGATTTGTGCGGAGAATTGCTCACTAATGATACAATACTTATAGATGGTATAGAATTGCCGCTGCCGCTGCCGGGACGACACAATGCTGTAAATTATTTGGCGGCTTTGGCGGTAGGAAAAGTTTTAGGTATTGATGGGGAAGTTTTAAAGCAAGGTTTGTCTGTGCAGTTACCGGATGGACGGGCGCGCCGCTACGATTTGCCCGATGATATTATGATTCTGGATGAGACTTACAATGCGGGTTTGGAGTCGATGTTGGCGGCCCTGAGACTGTTAGCAGATACTCCTGGAAAGCGCCGGATTGCGGTGTTGGGAACGATGAAGGAATTGGGCGAAAGGGCGATCGAATTTCACCGACAAGTGGGAATGGCGGCGCGAGATTTGCAGCTTGATGCTTTGTTTGTTTTTGCTGATTTTGAGGAAGCGACGGCGATGGCTGCAGGTGCGGCGGGTTTGCCTTTTGTGGAGATAGGAGATATTACAGCCCAGGATGGGCGGGAAGATTTAGCAAAGCGGTTGTTGGGATTTGTCGAAAAGGGCGATCGTATTTTATTTAAGGCTTCTCATTCGGTTGAGTTAAATCGAGTTGTGGAGAAGTTTAGGGCAGATTTTGCGGGGGAGTAATAGAAAAGAAATTTTGGGGATTTGAAATTATGCGATCGCTTCTAGTCGATCGCCGCCTCAAACTCACGTTTCGATCGTTGATGCGTAGGGTAAGATGCCCATCTGCACCTAAGTCCCGATGCCTCAATATTTTGATAGCCCTCTGGCCTCGATTTCGATATCGGGATCGATCTCAATTATTGAAATTTTGGCATTTTCAACTACTGTATTTCCGAGCATTGTATTGTGCATTGCCTCAAACTTAGATTCATCCTTAGCAATTCGTTCGTAGTGCAAAATTACGTGATAACGCTTTTCAATCGGCTCTCCCGAATCCGAAATTTCCACCGCATCCCAATCTATATTTTGAGAGTCTTCGGCTTGCTGGCGGTAGCGAGATGCTAAATTTTCCAGGGCGATCGCGATCGCGTGTTCTTTCGTTTGTCCGTAAAAATTCATGGTATCATTGGGGCGATCGCTCAGAGATGACGAAATCTGACAAAGATACTGCCCGTTTGATTGAGCGCAAACGTCGATCGAAATTGTACCAGCAGTGCGATCGGGATTTATTTGAGTCATAAGCTGTTCGGCATTTAAAAGACGATAGTAGGGTGCGTCAGTCCATAAGCGTTTCCCAAGTCCTGTAACTATTCTAACTGACGCACCCTACAAGGCTGAAACTCACCACAGCACAAGTTTTAGGAGCCGGGGAAGCATGACCTATTTCAGGATATGTCGAAAAAAAGCTAAAATATCAATTAGTTTTCGTTGCACTTGTCATGTCGGAGAACAAATATGAATTCAGTTGAGGAAACCGAATTGTCACAAATCGTTGACTTGCCACTGATAGGGTCTGCTGAACAAGATCTCTTCTCAGTCGAAGACAATCGAGAGCGTGCTGATAAGCTAAAAGAATTACTTGCCCCTAAGCTTAAAATAATCATTAAACAAGCTTGTGACCAAATTCACCAAGTTTATGGCACAGATGTACTCTCAGATTGTCAGATATTGACTACACCATGGCACAGCCTTGTAGCCAAGAAAACCCGGTCCTTCAAAATAGCAACCGCTGGCTTGGCTATAAAAGGAAAAGGTTGGTATTTCCAACAGAGATTCGAGTGTACTTCTTATAGTTTATTTGTGAATTTTTTTGGATTAAGAGGGCTAGAAAGCAATCCGATTGTTCACGTTCTGAAAAACCATTTAGAAGATGTTACTAGGATTTTGAAGCATGGTAGATATAATATTTCCTCTGATAACATTGCACCGGAAAAATATGGTAAGTTAAAGTATGATGAGTTCATTAACAAACTGCAATTAATTCATGAAGGAGGTAGGAATGGTACTTATATTCAGAGTCCATCCCTAGTTATTCCTATTAAAGACCTAGATGCAGCTCAGCCAGTGATTAATAACTTTGTCGAAATCTTTGCTATCTTTCGTGCTGCAGCAAATGTGTTTCTTGGTGAGGAAGACCGTTTTGAGGACTACCTAAAATGTTTGAGGGATTGGCAAAATCCGCTTCAGGTTCAGGAATCTGTAACTACTACTAGATTATTTCCTGATGAAGTAGATGCAGTAGAAACATTTCGTGAAGGGGCTGTACGGCAAGTTTCAGTCAATGCCTATGAACGAGAGCCTAAAGCTCGACAAAAATGTATTGATTATTACGGTTCTAGTTGCTATATTTGTGATTTCGATTTTGGCAAAACTTTTGGACAACCAGGAAAAGGTTTCATTCATGTTCATCATCTAAAACCCCTTTCAGAAATTGCAGAAGAGTATGAAATTGACCCTATAAAAGATTTGCGTCCTGTTTGTCCAAATTGTCACGCTATGATTCATCGTCGTTCACCACCATTTAGTCTTGAAGAAATCAAGATGTTGTTGAAGTCTGCTCGTGGTTCTACTATCTAATATGTGGGGCTTCCTGAATAAGCCGATCGCAAACCCAGACCACGCAATATGCGGTATATTCAGCAAACCCTAATTACTATCAACGGGGTTTTAAACCCAGTTTTCTAATAAAATGCCTACTGTCGGCGAATCATAGCCATCACAGCATCAACCGTAAGTTCCGGGAGAATACCTAAAACTGGTAAAATATCTGCACCCGAACAGATTATAGGTAGCTCCTCACCCTGCCATACCCAAACTTGTTGGTGAGAGATATCGATTAGCCATGCTAATTGCGTGCCGTTAATGAGGCAGTGGAGGATCTTATTCTGCAATTTTAAAGTGCTTTGATCCGGCGATAGAATTTCAATTAACCAATCCGGTGCGCCGTTAAGTGGTCCGTCTTCATCGGTAAGCCGATCGCCTGCTACAATCGCTATATCTGGTACTGGCGAGTAGGGAAGTACCAAGCAACGCAACTCTGGTATCGCTTCAAATCGATCAGTCCGATCGTTGATATAGTTAACCAAGTTGTGTTGCAGTCGCGAATGAAAAAGGGTTGGCATAGTTTTTTGAACCGCTCGTCCCAGAATAAATTCCCATGCAGGCGAGGATTCAATATCCGGTTGAGCGAGGAAGTCTGTTAGTGAAAGTGTTGCGATCGACTCAATCATATTTTTTTGTCGAACCTCACTGTACTTATTATCTAGATTAAATCCCCGACTTCGTAGAAGTTGTCGGGGATTGAATTGTTCTGTTTGACTCCAGATAGCACCTACCGGGAGTCAAAAGCACTACTACTTCGCAGCTTGACGCTCTTTTGCCGCCTTGATCACTTCTTCAGCGATGTTATTCGGACAAGGAGCATAGTGCGAGAAGGACATTGAGAACTGTCCGCGCCCAGAGGTCATAGTACGCAAGTCGCTAATGTAACCAAACATTTCGCTCAACGGCACATCTGCCTTGATCCGCGCTCCTGTCTGGCTTGTTTCCTGAGATTTCATCATCCCCCGGCGGCGGTTGAGGTCGCCGATCACGTCGCCCATGTAATCATCTGGAGTGAATACATCGACATTCATAATCGGTTCGAGCAACTGAGGCCCTGCTTTCGGCAGAGACTGCCGATAGGCCGCTTTGGCAGCAATTTCAAAGGCCATTGCTGACGAGTCAACGGGGTGGAAACCGCCTTCTAGAAGCGTGAATTTCAAGTCCAAGCAGGGGAATCCAGCCAAGACGCCTTTGTCGATGCAGCTTTCAAAGCCTTTTTCAACCGCTGGCCAATATTCTCTCGGCACACTACCACCGGTCACTTTTGACTCAAACTGGAAGCCACTTCCCACCTCACCAGGCTCGATCACATAGCCGATTTTGGCAAATTGACCGGAACCACCTGATTGCTTTTTGTGGGTGTATTCGTCTTCGAGGCGCTTGGTAATCGACTCGCGGTAGGCTACCTGTGGTTCGCCGACTTCTACTTCGATACCGTGGGTGCGCTTGAGAATGTCTACTTTGATGTCGAGGTGTAACTCGCCCATCCCCTTGAGAATCATTTCGCCGCTTTCTAGATCCGTCACCATGTGGAAGGATGGGTCTTCTTGCACCATTTTGGTGAGGGCTGCTCCCATTTTTTCTTCGCCGCCTTTTTGTTTCGGTTTGACCGAAATCGAAATAACGGGATCGGGGAATACCATCGGCTCTAGGGTGGCGGGATTTTTGGGGTCGCAGATGGTGTGTCCGGTGCGGACGTTTTTCATACCCACGATCGCCACAATGTCTCCTGCTTGCGCGGATTCAATTTCTTCGCGAGAGTTGGCGTGCATCTCCACCAAACGGCTGATCCGCTCGGTTTTGCCTGTGGCGGTGTTGAGTACGGTGTCGCCCTTGGACAACTTACCGGAGTACAGGCGCGTGAAGGTTAAAGCACCGTAGCGATCGTCCATGATCTTAAACGCCAGTGCCCGCAATGGCTTGTTGGGATCGACGATCGCAAACTCGCCGGTTTCCTCGCCATCAAGATCGACTTCTGGCTGCGGTGTGACTTCCATCGGGTTTGGCAGGTAGTCAACTACGGCATCGAGAACCAACTGCACGCCTTTGTTTTTAAACGATGAGCCGCAGTAGGTGGGGAAAAATGCCCGATCGCGAGTACCTTTGCGAATGCAGCGCTTGAGGTCGTCGAGGCTCGGCTCGTTGCCTTCGAGATACTGTTCCATCACAGTGTCGTCTTGCTCGACGGCCAGTTCGATCAACTTTTCGCGCCAAGTTTCGACATCCTCGACCATATCGGCGGGGACATCTTTAATTGTATAGTTCATGGGATCGCCGGAGTCATCCCAGATCCAGGCTTTGCGGGTCAGCAAATCGACTACGCCGCAAAACTTTTCTTCTATGCCGATCGGCAATACCATTACCATCGGTTTAGCACCAAGGATTTTATCAACTTGCTTGACAACGCGGTAAAAATCTGCACCGGTGCGATCGAGCTTGTTGATGTAGATGACGCGAGCGACTTTGGAATCGTTAGCGTAGCGCCAGTTGGTTTCCGATTGCGGTTCAACTCCACCCGAACCGCAGAACACACCAATGCCACCATCGAGAACCTTCAAAGAACGGTAAACCTCGATCGTAAAATCGACGTGTCCCGGAGTATCAATGATGTTGAGCTGATGCTCGTTCCAGAAGCAGGTGGTAGCAGCGGATTGAATCGTAATACCGCGCTCTTGCTCCTGTTCCATGAAGTCAGTCGTCGCCGCGCCTTCGTGTACTTCACCGATTTTGTGGATTTTACCCGTCAGTTTCAGGATTCTTTCAGTTGTGGTGGTCTTGCCAGCATCTACGTGGGCGAAGATGCCGATATTTCGATAACGAGTGAGATCTTTCATAAAAAAATTCGGGAAGTGGGAAACGAGCGTGGCTTTAGCCCGCTCGTGGAAAACGGCTCGGCGGTTTCAACCGCCGTGAATCTTTCCATTACACGGGGATTGCTAAATTCTGTGTACTTCTGTGATGTACGTTCGATGGGACAATTACCATCTCGAATAAAGCAACCCGCTCACGCATAATGTTTGCTCTTTTATGAGCCTCCCTTGCGGGGTAATGTTAGCTTCGACCTGGTTATCTGGGCTTGTTAGGCTTACAACACTGTTCCAGTGACTTTAGAACTGTTTAATTGAAAGCGACAGAGCGGAAAACTAGCTTCGCATTCTCCGGTGTCGTGACCCAAATAACGGCTGCTCTTTCGAGCGGTCTGGTCAGTACAGCTTGTAAGAGAAATCTCTTACAAGCTCAACGGCTTTAGCCGTGAGTTACTGACAATTACTGTTGAGATAAAATGCGACGAACCGTCCGCCACCACCTGCAAGCACGACAAGCGAGGAATCCATGTTGCCAGCGTGCCGCCAGTACAGGCTAGATTTTCTTTTCCCTGTTTCTGGCAGCACTACCTTAATTTTGACACTTCCTCGTCATTCCTGCGAAGGATTGTTCGTTTAATAAGTGCCCCAAGCCTGACAACTGATAAAAATACCCCTGACGAAGGGAAAAATCTTCTCCGAAAATATGTTGGGTTGAGGCACTCATTGAACAAATAGGACTTACGCATGGGGCCCAGAAACCAGGTTTTTTGACAACAAGAAGACGAGTTGGGCCCCGCACACTCGGTAAAAAACCCGGTTTCTGAGAGTCGGAGTGCGTAATTCCTGACCAATTCATCTTTTTAATACCACTTAAAAAAAATAATGCAACTTTAGACAAGCTCCAAATCCCTACAAAATCCGTCATTCTCAATTCTTTAATCTACAATCTAGCATCTAAAATGGTATTAGTTTCTGGCAAGAAACCCGGTTTCTGAAATTACTGCCTGATGTGAGTCAATCGAACCTACAATAAAAGGGCGGAGGTTCTGTCATCATAAACTGGTTTTTTATACTTTTGTCGATCGCCCTTCACAATAATCTTTCCCATAAAAACCCCGTTGCTGCGTTCAAAACTATCTAAGTCAAAATCGACCCACTCATCATCCGCTGATATCTCCGCTCCAATTCATCCCGCACCACCGGCCACTGATTCAAACTTTCATCATTCTCAATTACCATTTGAGCCGCCGCCCTCGCCAACTCCAAAACCTCCTGATCCTCCACCAAACTCGCCAACGCAAAATCCGGCAAACCCGACTGCCGAGTTCCCAAAACCTGACCAGGCCCGCGCAATCTCATGTCCATTTCCGCAATAAAAAAACCATCTTGAGATTGTTCTAAAACCTTCATTCTCTGCATAGCTTCCGCCGTTTTGGAACCGGGCATTAACAAACAATAAGAACGGTTGCTGCCCCGACCAACTCTACCACGCAACTGGTGCAGTTGCGACAGTCCAAAGCGCTCAGAATTTTCAATCAGCATTACCGTTGCATTCGGCACGTCTACTCCCACTTCTACGACAGTAGTAGATACTAAAATATCAGTTTCTTTGTCTCGAAACTTACTAATTGCCTCATCTTTGTCAGCACTGCTCATCCTACCGTGGAGCAAACCCACCTTAAACTCAGGAAAGACACTTTTTTCAAGTTTCTCTTTTTCCTCAATTGCCGATCGCACATCCAACTTTTCCGACTCCTCCACCAGCGGCAGCACCACATAAACTTGACGCCCGCTCGCCACTTCCCGCCGAATTAAATCGTAAGCTTGAATGCGTTCTTTGGCAGACAGTACAGTGGTTTGAATCGCCTGCCTACCGGGGGGGAGTTCATCAATTTGACTCACATCTAAATCCCCATGCAGCGTCAGCGCCAGCGTCCGGGGAATGGGAGTTGCCGTCATCGTCAAAACGTGAGGAGCTTCGCCTTTTTGCTGCAATTTAGCGCGCTGCTGCACACCGAATCTGTGCTGTTCGTCAATTACCGCCAAACCCAATTTATGAAAATTCACCGTATCTTGAATCAGCGCGTGAGTTCCCACTAAAACTGGTAATTCTCCGGTTTCTAATTGGTTGTGAATTTCGCGGCGCTTGGCTACTTTTGTCGAACCAGTTAACAGTTCAACAGACAAGTGCATCAAGTTAAACCAACCTACCAATTTGCGGTAGTGCTGTTCTGCTAAAACTTCTGTCGGCGCCATTAAAGCGGCTTGATAGCCGGATTGAATTGCTGCTAGCATTGCCACGACGGCGACTACTGTTTTTCCAGCGCCGACATCGCCTTGCACTAATCTGTTCATCGGTTGCGACGAAGCTAAATCGTTGAGGATGTCGTTAATTACTCTTTCCTGAGCATTAGTCAAGGCAAAAGGCAAGATTTCATAAAAATGTTCGATCAATTTGCCAGTAGGAAGGATGACTGCACTAGCTTGAGCTTTCCTTTGGGTTTGGCGGCGCTTTAAAAGTCCTAATTGCAGGTAGAAAAATTCGTCAAAAACTAAGCGACGGCGGGCGGCGGCCAAACAATCTCGATCGAGCGGAAAGTGAATATTAGTCACGGCATCGGCTAAACCCATTAAACCGTAACGCTCGCGCAAATCCTCTGGTAGCGATTCTGGCAACATTTTCGCCGCCGGCATTGCCGCCAAAATCGATCGCCTCACCGAACCAGCATCCACCCCCTCCGTCAGCGGATAAACTGGTATCAGGCGGCCGACTTTCATTGATTCGATCGCACCGCCGGAGTCGTCTAATACTTCTAACTCAGGATTTTCTAAAGTAATTCCATATTTGCCCTGCTTCACTAACCCGGAAGCTGCCAGCACCGCACCAGTACAATACTCGCGCTTTTTGAATTCTTGCCAACCGCGATTGCTGTAGCGAGGGCCTGCAAAAAAACGACTAATTTTTATCTCTCCGGTGCGGTCTTTTAAAATTACTTCTAATATGGTTAACTTCTTATTCTTGGGACTAGAAAAGCAATTGCAGCGCTTTACTTCAGCGATTAAAGTGACAGTTTCCCCAGCTACGAGTTCGCGAATTTGTACTTGCTTTGCATAGTCGATGTGGTTGCGGGGATAGTAGTAAAGCAAGTCGTATACAGTATATAAACCAAGTTTGACCAAGCGGTTGCCGTTGGCGGGGCCGATGCCGGTGACGCGGGTTAACTGTTGGTCGAGAGTCAGGCTTGGTGGTGCGGCGGCTGTACTCAGGGGTGCTGTTCGGGGAACGGAAACTGCTGGGGCGGTTGGTTCAGAAGCGTTTGCGGGTCTGACTTGTGCTACTTGTTCTTGCTGGTGGCGAGTTTCTTGTTCCCAAACTTGCTCCATTTGCCTCAAAAAACTGACCGTCATGGCGATCGAATGCTGGCGCTGTTCGAGATCTTTCTGAGGGTAGATGTCAAATTCAGCAGCGAGTTGTCTGGCTCGATCGCGCGAAGAAGCCGCCACAGAACCTGCCAACTGTCTCAAACTCAGGCCCAGAAACTCGCTGAAGCGGTATTGACTGCCTTGGATGTCGTTAAATCCGCGATCGGCTTCTACTGAAAGAGCTTTTTGCAATCGCTGCCATTCTGGTTGATTATTAGTCATCAGTCATTAGTTATTAGTCATTAGTTATTAGTCATTAGTCATTAGTCATTGGTCATTGGTCATTAGTCATTAGTCGTTAGTCATTAGTTATTAATCATAGCTCAAGAATTCCCGACAACTGACAACTGTCAACTGACAACTGACAACTGACAACTGACAACTGCCAACTGACAACTGACAACTGACAACTGTCAACTGACAACTGTCAACTGACAACTGACAACTGTCAACTGACTAATCTTCAAACCAACTCGATCGCCAAGCCGACTCAGCCTCCACCACAGCGAGTTCCCGCTGCTTTTTCTGATAATCGCGACCTAGCGAGTTCAACTTTACTGACAGGTTACGAATTTGCTGGCGCCAAGCCGAGGTTGCCGCATCGGCAAACTCTATTTCCGACAGCCGCAGTTTAATCGCTGTAATGTGCAGCGCCCTACTACCAAAGGTTGCTGCCGCCAATTTGCGCGATGCTGATGAGGCATCGGTTTCAATGATTAAGTTTAATAAGTTAGGCGGTCCGGCCACACTATCGCCGGAGGATTCAGCTTGAGAAGCAGCTTCTAGAATCGGTTCTGGCAATTGACTCGGCAAGATTCCCGACTGTTGCAGCAAGCGGTTGGTGTCGCGAGAAAGCAGCTTGAGTATATGGACGATCGACTTTTCAATACTATTTTGCCAGCGTGCCAAACTTTCTGGGGAATTGGCACTTGGCAATTGATAATTTGCCAATGAAAATAGATAGTTAATGGCGGAAACTGGGTTTTTTTCCTTTTCGTCTTCTTCGTCTTCTTCGTCTTCCTCTTCGTCTTTGTCGAAGTCGTCTTCGTCTTCCTCTTCGTCTTCCTCTTCGTCTTCTTCTTTCTCTATTTCTTCCTCTGCTTGTGATTCAGTCACCAGCGATCGCAATTTTTCCTCCGACGCCACAGCCAAAGCCCTTACAGACTGCTGCATTTTTTGCCGCCCATCGAAGGACAACTTGAGAAACGACTCCGGTACGGCTTGAGTGCAAAGGTGATAGCAAGCCAAAATTAACTGCTGCCGCACCGCTTGTCCCAACGCAGTTAAATAACCTTCGTAGGTACTGCGAAACTCCAAATTCAAGGCTGCTAAAGCCTCTTCGAGTCCTGCCAAATCTTGCTCTATTCTCTCTCTTGGTCGCACCATATCTCTCGTATAAAATTAAAATAGGACTTATATCATTTCCGGTAACACCGGAATGATGTTGACTGTTGACGGTTGACTGTTGACTGTTGACGGTTGACTGTTGACTGTGAACTCTAATTTACTATTCCGATGCTAACGGATTCGATATTACGCAAGTTTTCAATTTTTACGCTGTCTCTAGTAGTAAGGTTTGCCCACCCTACAAATATAGCTGTCGATAAGTCCTATAAAAATTAAAAATTAAAAATGCAAAAAATTGATTTTTCACATTTTTAATTTTTAATTCTAAATCTTAATTTGGGATTACTGAGCACCCATTTGGGCTGCAACTTCATCGGCAAAGTTAGCTTCTACCTTTTCAATGCCTTCGCCCAAGACAAAACGCACGAAGCGGCGCACTTGGACATTTTCTCCAATTTGGGCGATCGTTTGTTTCACCAACTCTTCCACCGAGATATTCTGATCTTTAATAAAAGGCTGATCCATCAAAGATAACTCTTTCATGCGCTTCTCAATCCGCCCTAGAACAATCTTTTCTTTGATGTTCTCCGGCTTGTTGCCCAAGTCATCCTTGCCCATTTCAATTGCCTTTTCTCTTTCGACAACTTCGGCGGGGATATCTTCAACTTTCACGTATTCCACATTCGGGCAAGCTGCAATTTGCATCGCAATATCCCGCACCAACTTTTGGAATTCTTCGCGACGTGCCACAAAATCTGTTTCGCAGTTAACTTCCACCAGCACTCCCACGCGGCCGCCGGTGTGAATGTAGCTGCCTACAAGCCCTTCTGAGGCAACTCGTCCACCTTTTTTACCTGCCGAAGCCAGACCTTTTTTCCGCAGCCACTCAATGGATGTTTCCATATTGCCTTCGTTTTCAACGAGGGCTTTTTTGCAGTCCATCATGCCCGCGCCAGTTTTTTCGCGCAGTTCTTTAACAAGTTTTGCAGATATGTCCGCCATCTTCTTTAAGTTCCCAATCAAAATTAGTTATTAGTCATTAGTCATCAGTCATTAGTCATCAGTCATTAGTCACTAATTTTAATGTTAATGATTAGACCAGAGTGAAGAAATACCCAGTCGATATTAGTACCGACTTTGTAGGTGTAGCGCCAGAATTAATTCTGGCCCTGACACAATGAATGCTTTTGCCAGAACTCTACTAATGACTTAGACTCGTGCTATAGCAATCCTGGCATCATTTCTGAATTTCTTACTCCCTCCCCGCGGGTTCGGGGAGGGCTGGGGTGGGGTAAAAAATTTACGACTCCTGCAAGGATTGCTATATGTACAATTAAAAATTAAAAATATCCAACTAAAAATAATAATTATTTTTAATTTTCAATCTTTAATTTTTAATTTCCTGGTGTCAGATTCCGAGGGCAATACTAGCTCTCGGTTTCTTCGCCGTCGGCCTCAGCAGCGTCGTCGGGATCTACATAATCGGGGTCATCCAATTCTTCGATTTCGACATCATATTCAGCGCCTTCGTAACCACCTTCGTAGTCGTAGTCTTCATCAGAGTCGCCGCCCTGCTGACCGTGACGACCTTCGTAGATGGCATCAGCCAACTTGCCGACAATCAGCTTGATCGATCGAATAGCATCGTCATTCGCCGGAATCGCAATGTCAACCAAATCCGGGTCGCAGTTGGTATCCAACAGAGAGACGATCGGAATTCCCAACTTTTGGCATTCCAACACCGCATTATACTCGCGGCGTTGGTCTACCAGCACCACTCCGTCGGGAATCTTCCGCATAGATTTAATCCCGCCCAGATATTTCTGGAGTTTTGCCATTTCTCGGCGCAGTACCGAAGCTTCTTTTTTCGGCAACAAATCGAGGGCGCCGATTTCCTCGCGGCGCTCCAAATCCTTGAGGCGCTCCACGCGGGACTTAATCGTCGTCCAGTTTGTGAGCATTCCCCCCAGCCAGCGCTGGTTGACGTAATAAGCACCGCAGCGTTGAGCTTCTTGGGCTACAATCCCGGCAGCTTGGCGCTTCGTACCCACGAACAAAAACTTTTTGCCTTTTTCTGAGGCAACTCTCATGTATTCGTAGGCGTCTTCCATAAGCTGAGCGGTTTGCACGAGGTCGATGATGTGAACCCCGTTGCGCTCTGTAAAAATGTATGGAGACATTTTCGGGTTCCACCGACGGGTTTGGTGTCCGAAGTGAACCCCTGACTCTAACATTTGAGCCAAACTGACTACTGGCATTGTATTTTTAACTCCTAATTCGGGTTAATCCTCCACCCGGTCGTATTTCTGAAGGTTTGCGCCCTAGAAACACCCGAAAACCCGGATGTGCGAATTTAAACAACTTTTCTAGTTTATCACAGCGCGCGCTACTTTTGCTGACAATTCTGATATCCGTAGGGTTGGCTTGGCACCCGGAGATGAGATTTAGTGCGCGGGTTGAGTGCGGGGTACGCACGCTGCGGTTAAAGTTACTTGCAAGCGCTTCTAAAAAACGAAAAATCCAGGTGGGAGGTTGCCAAAGCCTTTGTTCGCTTGTGAGAGAATGGCCTTGTTGGTTCACCTCTGGTGCCTTCTACCTTCGATCGAGCTGGTATCCATTTTTTTCGATCGGCAATTCAGTCAGCTTTAGTACCCTGCCCTCTCCATCCGCAAAAATCCCAAAGCTAAAAACGCCATGCCCATACCCATTCTCGTTCTGCTTGAAGTTCTAATTGTCATCGCACTTTCGAGACTTGTAGGTTTAGGATTTCGAGCGATCAAACAACCTCAAGTCATTGGAGAAATTGTAGCAGGAATTATGCTTGGGCCTTCTCTATTTGGCTTAGTTGCACCTGATTTAGCAACAGCCCTTTTTCCAGCCGAGGCCGTTCCCTTCCTCAACGTGTTGTCTGAGGTGGGGCTGATATTTTTCATGTTCTTGATTGGGTTGGAACTGAATCCCAAGTACCTCAAAAGCAATTTAGATATAGCGATTTTAACTTCCCACGTCAGCATTCTAGTGCCGTTTTCCCTGGGAAGCTTGCTCGCACTGCTGCTGTATCCTATCGTTTCAAATAATAGCGTTTCCTTTACCGCATTTGCTTTGTTTTTGGGCGCTGCGATGTCAATTACGGCTTTTCCAGTGCTGGCAAGAATTATTACAGAACACAACTTGCAGAATACCAAATTGGGGACGCTGGCCCTGACTTGCGCTGCGGTAGACGACGTGACGGCGTGGTGTTTGTTAGCGGTGGCGATCGCAGTTACTCGTACTAATTCGATGATCGGTGCTTTGCCGACAATTATTGAGTCTTTAATTTACATCGGTTTCATGCTGACTGTAGTCCGCTGGTTCTTGCAGCGACTTTCCAAACAGTACAACCGCACCGGCAGATTAACACAGTTAGTGCTGTCTGGAATTTACATGGGAGTTGTAGCTTCTGCCTTAATTACTGAATGGATCGGCATTCATTTAATTTTCGGTGCATTTTTGCTGGGTGCCGCCATGCCGAAAAATGCGGGATTAACCAGAGAATTAGCCGAAAAAACCGAAGACTTTGTACTAATATTTCTGCTGCCAATATTTTTTGCTTACAGCGGCTTGCGGACTGAAATCGGCTTGCTCAACAGTCCCGAATTGTGGCTGCTGTGCGCCGCAGTTTTAGGAGTGGCAATTATCGGCAAGTACGTCGGCACTTACGTTGCGGCTAGAGTTTGTGGCATCAGCAACCGCGAAGCTTCAGCGCTGGGATGGCTGATGAATACTCGCGGTTTGACTGAACTAATTGTGCTGAATATCGGTCTTTCCTTGGGGGTAGTTTCGCCGCTGCTATTTACGATGTTAGTCATCATGGCTTTAGTGACAACTTTTATGACTTCGCCTCTGTTGGAGTGGACTTATCCAAAACGGTTAATTCGGTTAGATATTTCAGAAGTTAACTCTGAGGATTCAGAATTAGAGGATTTAGAAATGGCTGACAGCACCGAAGAAACTGCTAAGAAATTGCTGCCAACTTATCGAATTTTAGTACCGGTTGCCAATCCCAGCACGCAGAAAGGTTTACTGCGACTAGCCGTAGCGCTGGCGCAGCCGGCTGCTGGTATGGGTGGTGAGGATTTACAGTCGGCGGCGGTTCATCCTCTGAGTTTGATAGAATTAAATGATGACTATGCCTTTGAAAGTACGCCTGCGGAAGCCGATCGCATTATTCAAGAGCGCCGCTCGAAATTATCAGAATTGATTGATAGTTTGCAAGTGTCCGATGCGAGAAAATTCGTACATCCCATCATTCGGGTTACTAATGATGTAGCCAGGGAAACGGCACAAATTGCGGAAATAGATCGCGCGGATTTGATTTTAGTAGGATGGCACAGGCCAACTTTTAGCAGCAACCGTTTGGGAGGACGTGTCGGCCAAATTCTCAGCAACGCTAAGGTGGATGTAGCAATTTTTGTTGACAGAGGCCGAGAAAGGTTGAATAACTTGTTAGTACCTTACGCGGCAAACATTCACGATGATTTGGGGTTAGAATTGGCGCTGAGACTGTTAGTTAATAGCGAGGAACGCCGTTTGACGGTGCTGCGGGTGGCGGTTGGCGGGGAAGCTGAAAACAATCTGAGTTACGAGTTTCAGCGAGTGATGGATCAGTTACCGGTTGAGGTGCGATCGCGAATTGAAACTCCGATTGTGGAGGCTGCTGAGCCAATTCAAGCAGTGGTGGCGGCTTCTGCTAATGCTGATTTAACTATTGCGGGTACGAGTCGGGAGTGGGGAATTGAGCGCCAAACTTTGGGACAGTATACTGATGAATTGGCTGTGCAGTGTCATTCTTCGCTACTGATTGCGCGGTGCTACGTTAAAGTGCGATCGCACTTGGCATCGGTACTTCCTCAAAGGTAGTCAGTTGACTGTTGACTGTTGACTGTTGACTGTTGACTGTTGACTGTTGACTGTTGACTGTTGACTGTTGGCAGTTGACTGTTGACTGTTGACTGTTGACTGTTGACTGTTGTTATTAGTTATTGGTTATTGGTTATTGGTTATTTGTGAGTTAGTATCAATGCCCAATGCCCAATGCCCAATGCCCAATGCCCAATGCCCAATGCCCAATGCCCAATGCCCAATGCCCAATCCCCAATGCCCAATCCCCAATGCCCAATGCCCAATGCCCAATGCCCAATGCCCAATGCCCAATGCCCAATTATTAATTACCAAGATGATGAATCATTTAAGCCTCAAATCACTGGCATTTTACGGGATTGCGATCGGCTCAGTTGCACTGCTGTTTAAAGTAGTAACTGCTTACGGCGAAACAAATTTAAAGGCGGCCCCGGCAATTGCGGGAACTTATCGCTTCGATCCTAAAAATTTGCCCGAATGTCTGAATTCTGATGTTTTGGAATTGACAATCGAGCAATCGGGTGTTTATTTAAGCGGTAATTTGCGATCGGGCAGCAGGGAGGGCAGGGAAAAAACAGGCGAGGAGAAACCTTCTCTATTTGGTAAGTGGGAAACTCAAGGATTGAACTTGTCGGGTGCGGTTCCTAATTTAGCGGGTTGCAGCGACTCCACAGCAACCGGTCAAAACAGTTCTGTTAAAATGCGCGGAATTGTGGAGCAAGAAACCCTCAAGGGAAAAATTAGTCTAACTGATAAGGCGGCGGCTACTGATTTTACGGCTCAAAGAGAAGCGGCGGTGCAACGCCAGAAGCAGGAACATTGATTGATCCCAATAGAGAATAAGAAAGGGGAAATGGGTAATTCTTTGTCGCTTTCTGACCGAAAGCATCCAGGATACAAGCCGCCGGATTCATCCGTCCAGAAATAAAAAACCTGTATCCGATGAAACTTGCCCCCCGGATTCATCCGTGGGGTCAATGCTTCAATCTAAAATCTAAAATCTAAAATCTAAAATCGATTGACTCTTCCCTTCACCCCACGCGAAGCAAGGAATCACAAAGCGGCGGCGGGGGTAGGAGAGTGGGCGATCGAACTCTCGCCGGAGCTCGCCCGCGACGGTCGGTTGCTGCTAGATTGAATATATATACATAAAAGTCAACGATCGAAATAAAGTATCCCAGAGAAGTTCTTGGTTGAGAATTTGTCTTGCTCAAGACCCCCCCTGCCCGTATAGTTTGTTTGGAATGGATGTTGCCGTGATCTTAATGCCGTCAGAAACTTCGCTTACCCAGTCAAACCCGTTAATTTTAGACAGTTTGCCAGACTTGTCGCCCTCCGATGGGGGATGTCCCCGCCGAGCCAGATTGCAAATTGACTTGATGTTGCTGGCGATCGAAGCCTTGTATCTCGGAGGTGCGGAAGAAATGCTGGCTGTGTCAAAGGACCTGGAATTGGGATCAATTATCAAAAATCGGGTTGCCCTTTGGCTGATGCGTAATACTAACCCGCTGAGACGCTATACCCAGCGCCGCTCCCTTACCATTGTGGAGGCAAAAGCGCTGGTGGCGATCGCCTGTAATATGGCGCGTAAGTTAACCGCCACAATTCGGCAGTTGCTGCTAGACTCCCAGCAGTTGCGATCGAAAAATATCCCCCTCAACCAGAACCAGCCGCTGGCGGAGTATTTAGAACGCTTTCGAGCTCACTTTCGATCGCGCATGAACCCCAAGCGATCGCTAGTTGCAGCTTACGATTCCGACGACAAGCTCAACGAACTAGCTTTGAACTTGTTGAGCAAGCTGCTATTTTGTACAGGCACAGCCGGAATGCAGCGCTTCTGGGTTAGCCTGTTTGATGGAGAAGTTGAATAAAAAATGACTATTAGGCGTCAGTACAGTCTGCCAAATTGCACCCTGGTTCTAGAAGGGTTGAGCGATGGATCGGCAGCCAGCCAGTTAGATATACGGCCGGTGCTTTCCATACTAATGAGCGCTGAATGCTATGTGAACGGTCTCCGCGAGCCTTTAAGCGGGGGACGAGACTTTTTTGAAAGCTTGGTGAGGGCCGTCAGCAGCTACGCTCAAGAATTTATGAGCGGAGTGCATTATCCCGATCGCTACGGCCCGAATTTGGGTATGGTACAGTTGCACAGAATTGACGGGAATTTGCACCGGTTGACCGTTCTACCCGCCTCCACAGGCAGCCCACCCCAAATCGATCAAAAAACAGAACTGTCGGCAAAAGTTGATTTGACGACGGTACAGCTATTTGACTTGGTAGAGGCGATCGATCAGTTTTTTGCCGACACGCAGACGCTGCCGGAATTGTCGCTGCAATTAACCCCAATTTCCAAGCGTTACGTCAAGTCGGCCGAACCTTTGGCGAAGCGGACTTTGCCCGCTGTCGTGGGCGTGTCGAGTTTGGCTTTGGCTGCGATGGCGTTTTTCTTGGTGCCGGTGCCGGAAGTCCAACGTCCGAGAGATCCGGTGCGGCAGCCGAATCCAGCCGGCCAGAATCAGGGGACGGCGAATCCGGGTGGATCGGGTTCGCCTAATCCCAATCCCACGCCTCCTGCTGACGGTTTGCTGCCTGGGACTCAAACTCCAAACGCTGAATCGCTTTCGCCGACTCCGAGCCCCGCGCCGCAGCCGGACGCTTCACCGTTGGCCACACCGCAGTCGAGCACTTCGCCGGAAAGCACGCCCACTCCTGTTGCTGAAGGTTTGGCAAGCCCAGAGGTGGGCGCGGTGCCAATTACCGATCCAGGGCAAATTGAGCTGTTGAGGGGCAAACTTTCCCAGCAAATTGACGGAGTTGTGAAGGATAAGCCTCCGGTTGATGCGGAGTTGGTTTATCGGGTGAGTGCGGCCCAAGACGGGGCGATTGTCGGTTACAAGCCGGAAAATTCGGCAGCAGTCGATCGATCCGAAACGCCTTTGTCGGAGTTGCTTTACAAACCTGTTGGCACCAGGCCACCTGCGGAACCGCTGGCTGATTTCCGCGTAGTTTTGGCACCGGGTGGTAAAGTTCAAGTCACTCCTTGGTAATGGTTGATTGTTGACTGTTAACGGTTAAGTGTTGACTGTTAACGGTTGACTGTTGACTGTTGACTGATACCAAATCCCGCTTAAATGCTGCCTCATACCATGTCCGATCGATCGCGCATAATACAATTGCCGGGGCGGGTTTTTGAGATTGTCGGTTTTTAGCAAATATTGTTGGTGAACCCGCCCCTACAGGAATCAGGCTAATTGACCGGACATGATATCAATCTCTTAGTCTGGGGAGGCAGACTTGGTTTTTCTAGTAGCGATTTAAATCGCCGAATCATCTACAAACCGGTTGCTGATTAGACCTCTTGCAAAAGTCCTTTTCATAAATTTATTGGACGGACTCTTCGGCCCATCCCACAAGAAAAAATAACTCTTGTGGGACGGGCCGAAGAGCCCGTCCTAGTTATTTTTGCAAGAGGTCTATTCAAAACCCTGTCGGTGCGATCGGCTCAATATCTGGGTCAAATCCTCCGACTTGATTTGTGCGAATTATCCACAAAAAAGCTCCTTGTTTTAATAAAACTTTGGCGATTTCATCTTGGGTTCGCCTCGGCAGCATTGTTCGGTAACTAATAGCAGCTTTTATCAGGGTTGCTATACCAGCAAAAAAGGTTTTTTTTAGTTCAGAATCAATCCCCGCTAATCTCGAATTTTTCCGCCAATCTGGACGGACAATGCCGAGGGGCATTAATACTTTTTCTAAACTCTCTCCTAAAGCTACTAATTGGTGAAACCTTTGGGTTTGTGCGTCGGTGGGATGTGTTTTCAACCAGTCTTGAATCTGAGGATTTGACTCTATTTCGGAAGTGATTTTTTTAATTGTCGCGTAAATTGCCTGACTTGAATCTTGGACGCAAGAAGTTGCTGGCGTGACTAAACTTGCGCCGGTGCCGTCTCCGCTGCGGTAGCGGGCCATCATGATATCTAGTTGCTGGTTTAATTCGGTTAAAGGCGACAAGGTTATGCCGTCAAAATCGTAGTCGCAACACACGCAGTCTAATTTACAGATGATATCGCAAACCGGGCGATCGCCCAACCAGCCGCGCTGCAAGTCTCCCATGTAGCTTTGCCATTTGCTGGAACCGGCAACAATTCCGTCGGGATTGTGGGCGTAAACTTGTTTGTATTCTATGTCAAAACGCAGTTCGCTGGTAAAGCGATCGCGCACTACTTTTGCTACTCCGAAAGCAAAATGTCCGGTGACAATTCCCAGCGGTGGCCGTTCGCCTTTTTTGCCGCCGATACCCCCGAAACTGTGAATCACTATCCCGATATCTCCTTCTTGCCAAGGAGAGATTGAAGCGTTTTCTGTAGCCTCATTCGGGGTTAACAATACTCTTTTTGCTTGCCCTTTTTGGGCTGGTGTATTTGCCCAATTTTGGCTGCTTAAATAATCGAGAGATTTTTTTAGTCCGAAATGTGTTTCATCTGGGATTAATTGAGCAATTTTGCGGGGTTCGATTGCCTCCACTACAAATATACTGTCTTCGTCTCTTTCGCCGTAAATGTACCAGCCGTCTGGATTTAATGGCGATTTTTCGATCAGGTGATTGGTAGACCTCGCTACGCCATGTTTGTCTGGCTGTACTTGGGGAATCCGAATGATTTCGGCGGCGCCGTCAAATTGTTGAGATGTTTTGTTGAAATGCCGGACAATGAATTTGTCGCTGTCGGGTTCTTTTCGCTGTAAAAGTGTGACTAAGGCGCAGAAACGTCCGATAATTTGTACTGGTTCGCGATCGATCGTGAGTTCCTGGCGATCGCTGCTGCTATAATGAATCGCAATCACCGGTCTTCGCAGCATCACAGTCACGCTGTCTTCGAGTCGGGTGCCTGCTAGAGTTTCTAAAGGGCCGACATTTCGCCAACCGTTCAATCTATCTGGATGGATGTTGCCAGATTTTTGACTTTTTTTAGTTTCTTGTGTAAAGTTTATATCTTGACTGACTGCGTGGACAAAAAACTGTACTTCGCGATTTGTACTCCATTTTAAAAATGCTGTTTTGCCAATAAAGTTATTATATTTTTTGGGTGCATTTATTACTTCAAAAAACACGGTACCGTAGGGCTGGCGCTGTTCATGTGAGGGCAAAATTAAGCGCCCGTGCCAAAGAGCGATCGGCTTGTAGAGATAGGCAACGGATGCTGAATTATCGCAAATTATCTCCGGCTGAAGCGCTGCTGAAATATCGCTTTTGCCTCCAAAAATAGTAGCAGTTAAATTCCCGTCACTTTCTACGAATCGGGGTTCTAAAAACAAGTTTTCTGGTTCGGAAATATTAGCGGTTGAATTGCCCGTATTTCGGGTAAACGAGCGTATAAAAAAAGGGCGGTTTGCCTCCAATTTCGCTTGCAACCAATTAATGAAAATCCGAATAAAAATAAAAGCTGTTAGACCGGAAATAACAGCCATAACTATCAGCGCCAGCGTCAAAATGAATTGGTTGAAAGACTGACCTGACACTAGAAAAATTGTGGGCCATATCCAAGAAAATGCCGCCATAATATCTAAAAACGAGTTTTAGGTTCGATCCAGTCTGTGCTGGCTTGACTGCCGAAAACTAGGGGTTTGTCCTCGGTGACTGCTACGGTTTGCCCTGTCATATCCACTGCACAAAGAGGCCAAGATCGATCGCCCAAATTGCCTGCGCGGAACAGAACTTGTCCGGGACAAACTTGACTCCAACCCAACAATACAGCATGAGTGTAAAGACTGCGAGCGGGAGCAACTGTATAAGTGTAATTATCATTTTTGTCCCAAATGACACCGTAGTCGGACATATCCGAAGAGTTGAAAAGTGCTTCAAATTCGCGGGCGAGAATGCGGGAACCGTCTTGATTCCAAGAAACAGGCACTAAAATGGCGATCGTCCCGGACATATCTGTATCATCGCTAGCATACATCCCACTTTCGGCCAGGGGCGAAGCAGCCGCCACTGTTTGCAGTTCCCCGGTTTTGAGATTTTCCACAAACATGACGCTGCTAACCCGACACCGGGAGAATTCCGGCTGTACTTGCAACTCAATTCGACTGTAAGCTGCGTATTGGCCGTTAGTTGATACTAGGGATGGACTGCGATAATAGCGGAGGCCTGTGCCGGCAGTGGAGCTCACTTTAGCATGAGTGGCACTAATCCATTCCCAAGGAACGGGATAAGGGCTATTTAAAGGGTCAGTCATCGGTTTTTTTTCCAAAAGTTTTACTGAATTATCCAACAGATTCAGGCTGGCACGCAACGGACTAGAAACCCGGTTTCTGCCTCGATGCTTCGCCACTAAACCCCAGATTTATATAAACCGGGTTTCTTTTTTAGATTTTAGATTGGAGGCCAAATCTCAAATCTCAAATCTCAAATTTCCAATCGGATAGGTAAGATAGTATCGAAATTAATGTGGTCTGTACACCGAGAGGGATGAAATATGACGCGATCTTTTAACCAAAAACCTTCAATCCCCCCCACTCGCGTCTCCAAGTCGCGGGGAAAAGGTTTGCTTTTACTGTCGCTGATTTTTCGACTGCTGCTGCTGGGGGTGGGCAGCGGTTTTGCGTGGGTTTTGGGGATGGCGATCGCTCAAATTTATCCGTCAGGCGCGACGGAAATGCCGCTGGCAGAGAGATTGCTGCGTGGAACTCAAAATTTGACCTCCAGCCCGAAACGCGCCCCAGCAACGCCAATTCCGGCGCTTCCGCCACCAACCGCTACACCAAGTCCCCAGTCAACAGTCAGTCCTGCCCAGAGAGAGAAATTGCTGTCAGATTTGAGACAGTTGCAGGGCGAACTGAACGCGCTGATTGGTCGCACGGCGGCTTTGGAGAGTCAGTTGGGCAGCAGCCGCCCGACGGAAACTTTGGAAAAGCGTTTGCAGTTGATGTCGCGGGAATTGGCGGGGCCGGAAACGGCGACAAGTCCTGTTCCTGCTTTACCGGCGATCGGCAGCAGCCCCAGTCTGAACCCTGAAACGGTGAATACTGCCCCACAGAATGCCAATAATCCGGTGTTTGGGGGGGATGGGCTGATGGTGACTCTGCCCAGCGATGTTTTGTTTGATACTGGCAGCATTTCTTTGCGCGCGGGTACTAATGCGATTTTGGACAATTTGGTGGCGGAGTTGGGCAATCACGAGGGGGCAACTGTGCGGGTTGCGGGCCACACTGACGACGCGGGGGAAGCGGCGGATAATCGCAATGTGTCGTTTGCGCGGGCTCAGGCTGTGGTGCAGTATTTGTCGGGTGTACTCGGTCAGAAGTATCATTGGGTGGCGATCGGCTATGGGGAAAGTCGCCCTTCGGTAGACAATAGTTCGGATACTAATCGGCAGCGCAACCGCCGCATTGAAGTGGTAATTAATCCTTAGTTTTTAGTCATCAGTCATCAGTCATTAGTCGGCAGACTTGTAGATACTGTTGAAGTGTCAATGGTAGCGATCGAATAATTGGAGTCATATCACATCCGGTTGAACCGGAATGATTTAACCGCAGAGGACACAGAGGACGCAGAGGAAGAGAAGAGAGAGATGAATAATTCCTATGCCAACGGATTTGATATCAAACGGCTTCTGGGATGTTAAAATTGCTGTTGTGAATTTAAGATCAAACCTGGCAACTACGGAATTATACCCAAGTACGAGTGTCCCCGCGATCGGTCACGTAAGCGCTGAACTCCGAAAATTATTATTCCGATGCCAACAGAAACGATATAAATTGTATGTTTCAATTCCCTACTCCCCTTCTCCTTTTCTCCCCTGCTGTCACGCCGAAGGTGTAAGAGGTGGCAAGTCAGAATTATTTTTAGCCCGATCTATTGCCTCTCGATGTTCACTCCTAAGTTTCGGTTTTAAATACAAGTTCTCAATCAAAGCTGCTACTCCCGCAAACCAAGGCGGCACAATGACTGCTCCAATAATTCCTAATACTTGAACGCCTCCCAAGACAGACAGCAATTGATATAAAGGATGCACACCAACTGAGGAACCAACCAGCAAAGGATCGAGGACGTAAGTTTCCAAGTTCTGGATGATTACAAATAACAGTAATACCCACAAAAGTACCCAGCCACCTTTAGCTAATGCTACGATTAATGCTGGTACTGCTCCCAATACTGGGCCGATGAAGGGAATCAAGTTGGTAACACCTGCGATCGCACCCAAGCCTAAAGCAAATTCCGGCATTCCCAAAATGCTCAAACCAGTGGTAATAAATATCCCTAAAATACCCGAAACTAACACTCGCCCGCGAATATAGCTCCCCATTCTTTGACCAATTGGCGCCACTTGTGCGGCTAATCTTCCGTCCCAAGGTTTCGGGAAAAACTGCACCAAACTTTTAATTAATGTGTCGCTGTCCGCAACCATGTAACCTGAAATAAATAATGCTAAAACTAAGCTGAAGAAACCGCCGAGAATGCCTCTCGTTAAACTGTACGATCGCAAAACCAGTTGTTGACTCGATCGAATCAGCCAATTAGTCAGCGATTGAGTGTCCACCAGACCCACCAAGGTTGGGGCATCGTCGCTCAAGCGACTCAATACATTAGTTGCCACAGTTCGCAAACTTTCGACATAAACTGGTAACTGCCGCAGCAGTAACTCTATTTGTTCGATGACTGTGGGCCCGATTAACACTACCGTCCCACTAAATCCGCCGATGAGAGTTAAATAAACCATAATCACCGCCAGCCAGCGGGGAACCCGCATCGTTTGGGCCCAATTCACGATCGGGACGATCGAAGCAGCCAGCACAACTGATATCATCAGAATTACTAGCAGGCTCCGCAATTGCCACAGCAGCACTAGCAGCAAGGACGATGCTACAATTAGCAGCAAGTTAGGTAAAGAAATGGTAATCCGCTGTTCTGACATGATTATTCTGACAAAATTGAGTAATGATATTGTTGTCGATCGTGTCACTCTCTATTTTATGATAAACGATATGATATAAATAATATAATTAAGATTATGAAGTCGCTCTTAAAACCCGTTGAATGGATCGGCAGTTCCCGTGACGACTTGCGCGACTTTCCTGAAGATGTTCAGCAAATTATGGGTTTTGCTTTGTACCGCGCTCAACTGGGTAAAAAGCATCCTGATGCTAAACCGCTTAAAGGATTTAAAGGTGCTGGCGTTCTAGAAATTGTTGAGAATTTTGATGGCGACACTTACCGAGCGATATATACCGTAAAATTTGAAGGAATAGTCTATGTTCTTCATTCTTTTCAAAAAAAATCAAAGCAGGGAATTGCTACCCCCAAGCAAGATATAGATTTGATTGACTCTCGACTTAAGCGTGCCAAAGAACACTACAAAAAATATTTAGAACAGCAAGAATTGGAGGAACAAAATGACTGAAGAAATAAAAGTGCATTCCAGTAGTGGAAATGTTTTTGCTGATTTAGGGCTACCCAATCCAGAGGAATTACTGATTAAGGCAGAACTAGCTCATCAGATTAGTGAATTAATTTCGGAACGCCAACTAACCCAGAACCAAGCAGCAAAGCTATTAGGAATCGATCAACCTACACTCTCAGCATTGATGCGCGGTAAATTATTAGATTTCTCTACGGAACGCCTATTTCGTTTTCTCAACGCACTCGGCAGCAACGTAGAGATTAGGATTGCCCACTCGCCACCAAATGTTCAAGCTAAAACTCACATTGTCGTAGCATCATAAGTAAACAAACAAGTAAAAAATTAAAAGATTAATATGCAATCACCACCTTCAAATAAAGATTTGTCAACCCTTTCGTCTATAAAATCACCAACGCTGTTTTACGAATGGCAAAATTACCGTTGTGCTTATGAAGTTTATAACCCAACTACTGCGACAGAAGATAGCATCCCTTTGTTATTAATTCATCCGATAGGAGTTGGTTTGTCAAGAATCTTTTGGCATAGATTTTGTGAGAGTTGGTACAAAGCAGGGAACAGTAATCCGATTTATAATCCCGACCTTTTGGGCTGCGGCGATTGCGAAATGCCTGCTGTGGCTTGCTATCCAGACGATTGGGCGGCACAGTTGCAGTATTTCTTGGAAACTGTAGTGAAAAAACCTGCGATCGTCCTCGTACAAGGTGCTTTACTGTCTGTAGGCTTGGCTTTAGCAAAAATGCAGCAGGAAAGCGGCTCAAATTTAATTCGCGGCTTAGTCCTCGCAGGGCCTCCCGCTTGGGCTGTCATGAACAAACATTCGACAGAAAGACAGCAAAGGATTGTCTGGAATTTGTTAAATTCTCCCTTGGGAAATGCTTTTTACCGCTACGCCAGACGCGGTGAGTTTTTGCGTTCTTTTTCTGTGAAACAACTGTTTGGCGATGCGGCAAAAGTTGACAGCGAATGGTTGGATGCTTTGCAGGCTGGGGCGGCAAATCCTGACAGCCGTCACGCGGTTTTCTCGTTTTTAGCGGGGTTTTGGCGCCAGGATTATAGCGGTACGATTCAAAAGTTCGATCGACCTGCACTCATTGTGATGGGAGAAAAAGCCTCAAGCATCAGTCAAGCGGGTAAGGAAGAGAAACCCGATGAAAGATTAGCGCAATATTTGGCTAACTTTCCCAATGCGGAAGGTTTATTAATGCCGGGGCGCAATGTTTTGCCCTATGAATCCACCGCAGAATTTGTCGCGGCTGTTGCGGAGTTTGTGAACAAGTTAAATAAAAATTCAATTTCTTTATGAAGTGGTCGTCTAATAATAACTGACACAGTTAATAGACCTCATCATGTGTCCCAATATCGAGTAAAACAATGACTTCACTATTTGTTTCCGTATCTTCTTCAATCGAGAAAACGATACGACAATCATAGCCGCAAGAGCAGGACTGAAGACCGTCGAGTTTGCCGCCTAGTTTGTGGGTACCTAGGTTTGGAAAAAATACATCTGCTTCCATTTGTTGAAGAGATTCTTCAATACGTTGCTGGATCTCAGGATTTCGTTTGACTCACATCTTGCACCATTCTCAAGAACAGGCAAGATGCCTGTTCCACAAACAGTAGATTTTCTTGTGGAACAGGCATCTTGCCTGTTCCTAAAAAGCTTATTGATAATGGTGCAACATCTCAGTTCGACAAACTTGCGAAATGCTCGTTTGAATTTGGGAGTCAGAACCAGTTGTCTCATGCTTCCGGCTCGTCCAAAGACTGGCGTAATGTTGAAATAACATCCTCGGCTGACTGCTGTCGAAATTTGCCTGTACGGAAATCAGCTAAGGTTTGTTGAGCATCAGCAGCTATTTCCGCGCGGACACTCTCGCGGTGACGGTTTTGCAGGATTTTTATCAGCATTTCCTGCTGTTCGTAGGACAGTTGTAAAGCAGTTTCTAGCACTTGGTCGAGGGTATTCATAGAGTTAGGCTATTAGCTCTAATGTTGAACAAATTGCGAAGTTGAGTAAATTGTATCGCTTATTCAAAGACTAGGCTACACTAAAAAAATGTACTAAACTCGGTTTTGTCATGAGCGACAACATCATTACAATTGAAGCAGGTAAACGCAGTGGAAAGCCTTGCATCAGGCGAATGCGAATTACCGTTTATGATGTGTTGGGTTGGCTGGCTGCGGGAATGTCTCATGCACAGATTATGGACGACTTTCCAGAGTTGACGGAGGAAGACATTAGAGCGTGTTTAGAATTCGGCGGTTGAAACCGCTTCTTGTCAAACAAAGTCTGCCTCCGCAGACTATGAATTTAGTTTCAACTCCGGTGCCAGATGGTTGTACCATCCTTTTGATCGATCAGAGTAATGCCCCGATCCTTAAGTTCGTTGCGAATGCGATCGCCCTCAGCGAAATTCTTAGCTTTCCGGGCATCTTTCCGTTGCTGAATCATCGCCTCAATCTCCCCATCACTCAAACCATCAACAGCATCATTGCTATCACTTTCCGGCTGAACTTCTAAACCCAAAACCCCCGCCAAACTCACCAATGTCAGCCATTTTTGCTGCAACAAATCCGGCGAAGTTTCTGTTTTTCCATGATGCACTAAAATATTGCCTTCTTTGGCCAATTCCTTAGCCAATTCAAACAAAATCGTCACAGCGCCGGGAGTATTGAAATCATTGTCCATCGCTGATTGGAATTCCTGCACAGCTTTGCTATCCTGTCCAGTTTTCTCAACGTCCCAATTCAGTTGAGAACCGTAGCGCAGCCCAAACAGCAAACCTTCATTGATGGTATTCCAGCCATTTCTAGCGCTAGCGATCGCCTCTTCGGTAAAATCAATTTGACTGCGGTACTGCGCCATCAACACAAACAGCCTCACCGCCATCGGTTCCACCGCTTTTGACTTCTGACTCCCCCCCTGCGTAGGGGCGGTGCCCCCGTGCCCGCCCTGGGCTGCGGGGGGGTTAGATTCCAAATCGCCCGACCAATTCCCATCCAACAAATCGCGAATTGTAATAAAATTGTGCAAAGATTTCGACATCTTTTTGCCATTGACAGTCACAAAAGCATTGTGCATCCAATAATTAGCAAGTGACTTGCCAGTCGCGGCTTCAGATTGAGCAATTTCGTTTTCATGGTGCGGAAAAGTTAAATCGGAACCGCCGCAGTGAATGTCAATTGTTTCGCCCAAGCAATCGCGCACCATCGCCGAACATTCGATGTGCCATCCGGGGCGACCTTTTCCCCAAGATGAATCCCAAGCAGGTTCTCCGGGTTTAGCGCTTTTCCACAGGGCAAAATCAGATGAATCTTGCTTTTTTTGAGCTTCTATTTCTGCGGTTTCCAATCTACCGCTAGCCCCGGCTTGCATTTCTTCCAACTTGCGGCCGGAAAGTTTTCCGTAATCGGCAAACTGCCTCACCTTGTAGTAAACGTCGCCACCGGAAGCATAGGCATAACCTTTATTTTCTAATTCGTGAATCAGCCGTTTAATGCCGTCGATTGTATGGGTGGCGCGGGGATATTCATCGGCCCTGAGAATATTCAGCTTGTCCATATCTACGAAATATTCATCGATGAAGCGTTGCGCCACGGCTTCCATTGTGGAATTTGTTTCGCGGGCGCGGTTGAGAATTTTGTCGTCAATATCTGTAAAATTCTGCACGTAGCGCACATCGTATCCTCGCCACATCAGATAGCGGCGCACCATGTCCCAAACAATGTAAGCGCGGGCGTGGCCGACGTGGCAGTAATCGTACACCGTAACGCCGCAGCAATACATCCGCACCTTTCCTGGTTCGAGGGGTTCAAAAGGTGATTCGCGACGGGTCAAGCTGTTGTAAAGCGTTAGGGGCATGGGATTTGAGATTTGGGATTGAGGTACTGCTCTAATTTATTATATTGCGGTTGGTGAATCTTTCGCTGTCGCTACCAAACATCTGTTAAATCTAAGACAAATCCCGGCAATACATCTTCCCCGGACAAAGTTGTGGGATTATCTAATATTTCCACATCCCGATTTTGTCTGTATATTTCGACTTTCTGATTTTTGCGATCGATTAACCACCCCAAACGAGCTCCATTCGCGATGTATTCCCGCATTTTTTCTCGCAATGGTTCCATGTTGTCCGATTTAGAGCGCAATTCTACAACAAAGTCTGGACAAAGGGGAGCGAAACCTTCTTGTTCTTTGGGTGTGAGAGTTTGCCACCGTTCTAATTTAACCCAGGAAGCATCAGGGGAGCGATCGGCACCATTGGGCAGTTGAAAACCGCTAGAAGAGTTAAATGCTACTCCCAGCTTGGTTTGGCGATTCCACAGCCAGAGTTGTCCTTCAATATCTAGGTTTCGATTGCCTGTCTCGCTTCCTGTGGGGGGCATAACAATTAATTCTCCTGTAGCTGTTCTCTCTAGTCTTAACTCACGGTTGACGGCAGCAATTTGCTGGAACTGTTCGTGAGTTACTTTGAAGGTTTGGGGAATGGTAATGGTGTTGTTGAACATATTGTGCGGCCTCGCGATGGCTATTATCTATTCTATCGTGTCACAGTCTTTTTTACTTTCAAAATTAGATTGACAAACTCCGAAGGTATAGTTTAACATTAAATTAGATGCTAATTTAATGTTATTTATGATAAACCTTTCAAAAGACATACATTCTCTCACGGATTTTAAACGCAATACCACTGAGTTTGTGCAGCGGATCAAGCAAACCAAACATCCTGTGGTTCTAACTGTCAACGGGAAAGCTGAGTTAGTTGTTCAGGATGCTGAATCCTATCAGAAGCTTTTAGATGCGTTTGAGTTATTGGAAACTTTAAAGGGAATTAAACTGGGGTTGGAACAAAGCTCGCGAGGCGAAGGGAAAAAAGCCGAAGATTTCTTTAATCAACTGCTTGATAAGTTAGACAGTTCCCCATGAATCAGAAATATCAAGTCATTATCCAACCCGCAGCGCAAAAAGCCATTGAGGAAGCCTATTTTTGGTTAAGTAATCATTCTTCTCTGAAGGCTAGAACTTGGTTAGAAGGATTGTATAAAGCTACTTTATCGCTAGAAAATATGCCTTCTCGTTGTTCATTAGCATTTGAGAATAGTTTTTTTGACGAAGAAATCAGACAACTGGTTTACGGCAAGGGACGAAATGCCTATCGGATTCTGTTTACGATTGTTGATGATAGCGTTCAGATTATTTTTGTGCGACACGCTGCTCAAAAACCGATAATAGGTGAATCAGACGAGGAAGGTAATAGTTGATGAAAAAAAAAATCTGGATTAGTATTTTAGAAGCGAAGAAATTGATGCGCTCGGCTGATGAAGTTATAGCTTTTGAAAATGCTTTAGCCTCACTTGCCGAGCGTCCTCAAGATAAAGATTTGCCAGATTTACATCTGATTTTAGACGATCGCTGCGAACAGCCAGAAGTCATGTTTGGTTTGATTCATTTTCTAGAATCTTTTGATGTGTCAGCACAGATTCAAGCGTTTGTTACAGTTGTACCGCAATTAATGCTCGTTGCTTCGGAATGGACTAGAATCCTCCACAGCCGCATTTTAAATGATGATGAGGCTTGTCGTTTGTATCGAGATATTTTGCATTTATTGAACTCCCAACAACCTAGTTTTGCTCGTCAATTGCTCGAAGAAAGCGCTAGTTACCATTTAAACAAGCGGGCGGCAAAATTAGAGTTAGCTAGGTAAGATCGATTATTATACAGGATTTCTGAGAAACCCGACTTTTGCCAGAATTCGGGTTTTTGGATGCGTAGTAGCAGCAACTAAGGCCCCCTGTAGGGAATATTATTTTGCATCCCGAAAAAGTGCAAATCCTGATGTAGAAAATAACATCACTACTCCGAATATCGCCCACAATGGATGAAAGCCACCGTCAAGCCTATCTGCATCTGATCTATTTGTTATTAAATTGTCCGACTGAAGATGAAGCAACAGAGATTTTGAATGCTAACTCAGAGTTGGTTGATGATGGGTTAGTGCAAATGATGCTACAAGTTGCTGACTATCTGGCACAGCAGGGGGATGAGAATAACGCTACTTGGTTGCGAAATTGGGCTTCTCATTTGGGTGAGATGATTGCCAACTCTTCAGCGGCAACATCCCTAGAGGTGTATTTTGATTTCTTGATGGAGGTATTGCAGGCAACTCAAGATAGCAAGGGAAACCAGCAGGTGGTGTACCAACTGCTGCAAGATAACCTAGATAAATTGGATGATGACTTTGCCTCTGCATTGCGAGATTGGACAACAGCGAAACTGTCAGAGGTGAAATCAGAAGAAGCACAATACATTGCGGCGATTATTGGTACTTTTAGCAACTGGATTTATGAGTTCCCTCTGGGGAGTGTAGCTAACAATTTGGAGATTGCGATCGCAGGTCATGAAGTTGTGGCTATTGTCTTTACTCGCGAAGCCTCTCCTCAAGGTTGGGCAGCAACTCAAAATAATCTGGCTAATGCCTACTCAGACCGAATCAAAGGAGACAGGGCAGAGAATTTAGAAGTGGCAATTAGCTATTATCAATTCACACTTGAGGTTCACACCCGCGAAGCCCTTCCCGAAGATTGGGCAATGACTCAACATAATCTTGGCAATGCCTACTCATACAGAATCAAAGAAAACAGGGCAGAGAATTTAGAAGTCGCAATTGGCTATTATCAAGCTGCACTTGAGGTTCACACCTGCGATGGCTTTCCCCAATATTGGGCAATGACTCAAAATAATCTTGGCTATGCCTACTATGAGAGAATTAAAGGAGACAAGTCTGAGAATTTAGAAGTTGCAATTAATCATTGCCAAGCTGCACTTTCTGTTTACGCAGGCGAAGCTTTTACTCAAAGTTGGGCAGCGACTCAAAATAATCTTGCTAATGCCTACTATGAGAGAATTAAAGGAGACAAGTCTGAGAATTTAGAACTCGCAATTGGCTATTATCAAGCCGCACTTTCGGTTTACAATTGTGAGGCTTTTCCCAACAAATGGGCATTGATTCAACATAATCTGGCTAATGCCTACCGTGATAGAATCATAGGAGACAAGGCAGAGAATTTAGAAGCCACAATTGGCTATTGCCAAGCAGCACTTTCTGTTTACAACCGCGATGCTTTTCCTCAAAATTGGGCATTGACTCACAACAACCTGGGTATTGCCTACTTATACAGAATTACAGGAGATAAGGCAGGAAACTTAGAAGTGGCTATTGGCTATTGCCAAGCCGTACTATCAGTTTTCAATCGCGAAGTATTTCCCCTAGATTGGGCAATGACTCAACATAATCTGGCTGCTGCTTACTTTAACAGAATCACAGGAGACAAGGCAGAAAATTTAGAAGTGGCAATTCGCTATTACCAAGCAGCACTTGAAGTTTACACCCGTGATGCTTTGCCCCAAGATTATACCGAAACCTTATTTAACCTTGGACTTGCCTACCAACAAATAAACCAGCAGCCTCTTGCCTATGATGCCTTTGCCACTGCTATTGAAACAGTGGAATTTCTGCGTAGCGAGATAGTCTCTGGAGATGAATCTAAGCAAAAACTAGCTGAGGAATGGAACAAAAGCTATCAATCTCTGGTGGAAGTGTGCCTAGAGATGGGCAATTACACCGCAGCGATTGAATATGCCGAACGCAGCAAAAATCGTAACCTAGTTGAACAAATCCTCACCCGTGATTTACATAACATTTTCCCCCCAGAAGCTGTCACAGAACTAGAACAACTTCGAGACGAAATTGCTACTAATCAGAACAAAATCCAGACTGGTAAAACCGATAACCCAGAAACTATAGCGCTACATCTTGTGCAGTTACGACAGCAGCGCAACGACTTACAAAACCGCTATCTACCCATCGGTTCTGGCTTCAACTTTGACCACTTTCAGGCAACTTTAGATGACCACACTGCAATTATCGAGTGGTATATCACTCGTGAAAGCTTCCATACATTTATCTTTACCCACCACAGCCCGCAACCCTTCGTTTTGTCTGCCACCATCGATGACCGAAATGCTTTGGTATATTGGGCTAATGCTTATATAGATGATTACTACGAGCAAAAAGACAACTGGATGACTCAGCTAACTCCGCGACTCAAGGAATTAGCAAAGATATTGCACTTGGATGAGATTCTTTCCCATCTTCCCAAAGATTGTCAGCAGCTAATCCTCATCCCCCATCTGGCCTTACATCTTTTCCCCCTTCATGCTTTACCAGTCGGTGAATTGTGCCTCCTCGATATTTTCCCCAAAGGTGTCAGCTATGCACCGAGTTGTCAGCTATTACTACAAGCACAAAAACGACAACGCCCCGACTTTACCCACCTATTTGCTGTTCAAAATCCTACTAAAGACCGTCCCTATGTTGATTTTGGAGTTGAAGCTATCCGTCCTTATTTTCAGCCGAATGACTATGTTCTCCCTGGAGACAAAGCAATAAAAGCTAGCCTCATTCAATCAGAACAACTACGCTCTGCCCACTGCTTCCACTTCTTCGGTCATGCTACATTTAACTTTGAAAAATCAGCTCTAATTTTGGCGGATGGACACCTGACGCTGGGAGAAATCTTTGCTCTAGACTTAAATCAATGTCGCCTGGTTATCCTCTCAGCTTGTGAAACTGGCATGACAGATTTTAACAGCATCAGCGATGAGTATATCGGTTTACCAAGTGGTTTTCTGTTTGCAGGTAGTCCTAGCGTCGTCAGTACCCTTTGGGAGGTTGATCAACTGTCTGCTGCTTTTCTGATGATTGAGTTTTATGAAAACCTGAGAAAATATAAACAGTTAGAAGAGGGAGATATTGCGATCGCCCTCAACCTAGCACAGAAACGGCTACGGGATTTAACTGTGGACGAATTTAAAAAAAGCCTGATTAAATACAAGCCTCTAATTGATGAAATCCTTAGTAAACTGCCAAAAGTAGAGCGTAGGAAAGCTGAGGCCTCAATAACATATCGCCTATCTCAAGCATATCCCTTTGCTCACCCTTCCGATTGGGCAGCCTTTACAGCTACAGGAATCTAAGCTTCAGACTCTGACGACTCGCAAAACTTATTAACACCTATTTTAGTCACGTTGATAGCAACTAAGGTTGCTAAATTAGCAGGAAACGGCATAAAATCTCTCAAATCCTTGAATAATTCTAGTAAATCACCTGTGTATTTGCTACAGATAACTTTTCGTGCTTTCTCGGTTAACTTGTCTAAATAACTTTGGTCTGACTCTGCCAGAGTGGATTTTGTGTATCCCGACTCAATTGCTAACACTTCTGCTGCATCTTCTAAACTGTTATCACAAGCTTCAACTTCGTCAAGTGCAGCTAATGCCTCTGGATCGCTCGCCAATTCAGAGCGATATTGTGCAATTTGTTCTGATGTAAGTATGGTCATTTGAGGCTGACTCCGTAAAATGTGATTAATGCTTTTTACCTTCACTCCTCCACCAGCTACTGCCGGAAGTTTTCCAGTTTGTCATATTCCCAAAGACAAATATATCTATTCTCAAGCGATCGCTAATTTTTAAATCGAGCGGTTATGCTGGAACGATCGCCTCTTGAAGATGGATAATATTTCCCTCGGAATTTAAGATATAAAACCATTCCCTCGGAATGATAGTTTGATTCAGTATTCTGAGATGATGGCTCAACTCTTCAATAGAGAATGTTTCTACATAAGTGACAGTTTTTGTATCGCAGGGTTTGAGGCGATCGTTTTCTCCAATGTAGCGACCCTCACCAACATAGCCTAAACTTGACAAAAGTTCTTCTACTTCGGGTTCAATGATGGGCATACTTAAGTCGTCATCTGGGTAATCGACAAAAATAGCAATTTTACCTGTTGCCGGAACTTCTAGTTCTGGAGAAGTCCAACCCTGTTTATAGTCCCAAACAATTGTATCTTTAGTCTTCATCTTCGCCTCCTGGGAAAATACACTGCCAAATGGGCTCTCCTGACTTTATGGTGTATAATGTAACAAACAATACATTTATTCTCATGGACTTTTATTTGGATTATATATTAGACTTGCCTGGAGTGAAGGTTGAAAGTTGTACTCAAATTGATGGAAAAATTTTATTAGGACTGAGAATTGTAGGAGAAAGTATGGTTTGTCATCACTGTCAAAATTATACCGAACAATTGCATCAGAATCGACCAATCTTAGTAAGAGATTTGCCAGTGTTTGGTCGTCCTGTGTATTTAAAAGTCCCGCGACGGCAGTTTTACTGTCCTAATTGCCAACGATATCCCACAGAAAAAGTAGATTTTTTGGACATTAAAAGACGGCATACTCAACGATACGAACAAAATATTTATGAGCGTGTCAAACAATCGAGCATGGAGCAAATTGGACGAGAAGAAGGACTGAGTTATGACGAAATAAAAGGAATATTTGAGCAGACAAATAAGCAGAAAAAAAAACCGAATTGGGAACAGGTTAAACGAATTTGTCTCGACGAAATAAGTATGCGGAAAGGTCAAGGAAATTTTGTGACTGTTGTTGGGGACATTTCCGAAGGTAATTTAATTGAGATGATTGATTCTCATCGCTGTGAAGAAATCATTGAAGTCCTTATGCAACAAGCAATTGAGGTTCGAGAGCAAGTTGAGGAAGTGAGTGTTGATATGTGGGGAGGGTTTCCTAAAGTTATCAAAAAAGTATTTCCCAACGCCAAAATTATTATCGATCGTTTTCATGTGATGAAAGTAGTTAATAAAGATTTGAATAAATTACGCAGAGCAGCCGGAATAACAGATAGGAAAAGTAAATATTTATTGTTAAGTAATCGAATAAACTTGAATCCTCTTCAGATTGATAAATTAGAGATGGCACTAGGTAAATCAGAATGCTTGAGAATTGCGTATGAGATGAAAGAAAAATTTAGAAAAATATATGAGACTAATTTGACCGTCAAAGAAGGGCAGGCAAAAATTAAAGAATGGCTAAATCATGCACAAGTATTTTTTAGAGAATCTGCATCAACGAGTGAAAATCATTTTGAGGGTATTTGCAACTACTTTCTTAATCGCACAACAAGTGGAGTTATGGAGGGAATCAACAATCGAATTAAGTTGATAATGCGCCAAGGATATGGCTTTTCTAATTTTAATAATTTCAGGAATCGCGTATTAGCTTGCTTCTCTGATTAGATAAAATTATAACCACAAGTTCAGGAGAGCCGCCAAATGTTTTTCTGAAAGTGTTGAACGGCGAGTAACTTCCGTCCTTTTGCTTCTTCTAAGCAACGTTCAACTGCTTTTTTTCTGGTTCCTGCTACAACGGATTCGGTTTGAGGACTCCCCATACGCTGGATTTCATCTTCAGGATCTTCGAGATAGCCCCGTGGGTTAGTTGTCATTGTCCAAACCTTCCTGCTGCTGTTGACGGGAGCAAAGTGCTTGATCGATCAGCTTGGCGACTATCCAAGAAACCGATCGCTCTTCTGAGGCTGCCCACGCCTCTAAAGCGACTTTCTTTTCTTTGGGGATGTATACCGCTATCAACTCCCGCTTGCGTTTTCCACCCACGAGTTCTTTTTCTTTTAATTCTATAGACATTGTATCTTCTATCTTGGATTTTACTTTGCTACTATATGCTATAGTAGCATATAGTATGAGCGCGCCAACAAAAATTTAATCCCTTGGTGACAGGAAGTGATGGAGAGAAAAGCATCGGGAGAATAGTTGGCTGGAAGTGCGATCGAATTCCTAAAGATATAGATATTGCATACGGATCGCCCCCACCCTCCAAACCCATCAAAAGCCCCCTATCCCATTGGTCATCAAATCCTGACATTCGCTTCAACACCGATCCCCCAAACCTCCCGAATGTCAAGATTCCCTGACAAAGTGATCCCCAAAATCACGAAAATGCGTATAAGTACCCAGAATTGAGGGAAAAGACCCCTTGACCCGATCGCAACTTGTCTGCAACATTAAGTCATGACAAAGCGATCCCAAAGAAATGCTTCGATTAAGCAGCACTGGGAGTCGAATAGCGCGTGTGCTGCCAGCACAGCGTTGCTAGCAGCACCGATCGCACTCACAAAATCGATCTTGTCAATCAAGAATCGACAGAAAAGTTTTATTTAGATCGGACGGTGCGCGCAGAAGCCAAGAAGTCACAACCCTCGATCGCATTGGGGAAAAGACAAGCTAAAAACAATCAAGGCTTCAAAGGTTGGAGAGATTTGGAAGCTCGATCATATTTGCATTTAAAAGAGTTTCTAACTCAAAAAGTCAACACATTTGTGTTGAAACGAAAAATCTAACCCGCCATCCTAAATTAGTGGAGAACAAACTCATGGCAAAAGAACGCCCACCATTAGAAGAGATGACTTTGCGACAACTCCGCAGAGTTGCTAGCGAATGTGGAGTCTCTCGCTACAGCCGGATGCGGAAATCGCAACTTCTGGCATCAATTCAAGAAATTCAGCGCACCAAATTTTCATACAGTCCATCTCGCAAACTAGAGGCACAAGAAGCAGTGGAAGCAGCAAAGTTTGAACTCGGTCAAGAAGATAGAACCGGCGGTTCTTTGTCATCTGTAGATGAAGGTTTAGCAGATTTGCCCAACGGCTACGGCGAAAGCCGGGTGGTTTTAATGCCCCGCGACCCAGAATGGGCCTACACTTACTGGGACATTCCCAACGATCGCAAAGAAGAATTGCGTCGCCAAGGAGGACAGCAACTCGCCCTGCGGATCTACGACGTTACAGATGTTAACCTCGACATTCAAAGCCCGCACAGCATTCAAGAATATCCCTGCGACGAATTGGCGCGGGAATGGTACGTGCCAATCCCCGTGAGCGATCGGGACTACGCGATCGACATCGGCTACCGCTGTGCAGATGGCCGCTGGCTGGTATTAGCTCGATCGGCCGAAGTCCGGGTTCCTCCCGTCTATCCCAGCGACTGGATTGAAGATCAATTCATCACCCTCGACTGGGAAGAAGAATTGCAGGGCAAAACCTTCGCGGAACTGGTTCCTCCGGCCAAGAAACTCGCAAAAGCAGTCAATGGCGGTGGTTACAGCACCAGCAACGCCATCTACGAACAAATCTTCGGCATGGCAGAATCTGCAGAAGCCCTGCGCGTAGCGGGTTCTGTCTTCGGTTCCATGCAGCACGTAGCCGGTTCCGTCCAGCAAGTCGGCATCCACGAACAAGCTCTCAGTTCCTACGTGTTCCCCTCCGGCGTCGGAATGTGGGCGGCTCCCACCATGTCCGGCCTCACCGCGTCGGGTGTCGGTATGTCCGGCCTCACCGCGTCGGGTGTCGGTATGTCCGGCCTCACCGCGTCGGGTGTCGGTATGTCCGGTCTCACCATGTCAGGTTTCGGTATGTCCGGTGTCGGTATGTCGGGAGTTGGCTTCGCCGCCCCGATGCGCCCCCGCCAGTTCTGGTTAGTTGCTGATGCCGAACTGATCGTCTACGGCGCCACCGAACCCGACGCTACCGTCTACGTAGGCGGACAGCCGATTAAACTCAATGCTGACGGCACTTTCCGCTTCCAGATGTCTTTCCAAGACGGCTTAATCGACTATCCGATTTTTGCAGTAGCAGCAGACGGCGAACAAAACCGCGCCATCCACTTGAAATTCAACCGCGAAACCCCAGAACGGCGCACCAATACCAAGCAGGATGCTGTTGTGGAATGGTTGGGCTAATCGCTCGCGGTCGATCGATCAATGGGTGATAATGCAGGTTTGTGCCAATTTTTTAACCATCACAAGGCATAGCCTCAGCCGACCCTGATTTGTTAAGGTTAATCCCAGACAACAACCCATAACACCCCCTATACACCGTTCTCCTGTTTTGAGGAGCGGTGTTTTTTGTATTTAGAAGGAAGAAGTTCGGCAACGGATTGTGTAACGGATGTAACGGATGTAACGGATGTAAAGGATAGAAGGAAGAAGGAAGAAGGAAGAAGGAAGAAGGAAGAATTATTTATTTAAATGTTCTCAATAGACTTGAATTGCATAAATCTTTGATAGAAGGATTAACCGCAGATTACAGGCAGATAAACACAGATAAACGCAGATAATCTCAAGATAGTTGATGATTTTTGTAATAGGTTTAATATCTATCTGTAGATAGATGTTGATTTAACTCGCCATCTAATCAGTTTAATCAAAATTTGCATTCTTCACTCAAGGATTATTAAGTAAGCTAAAGTTTACTTAAACTTTTATTGCACAAACTCGGTAAATCCAGCGAAACAAAAGAAAGCGAGTTATGAGAGAAAGAAGGCGATCGCACCGCCATTTCTCAAAAACAAATGCAAAAAATAAATTCCCCGCAGCAACGAAGCCAGAAGCGTCCCCGTCTTTTAGCCTTATTCGCTGTCACATTAGCGACAGTCTTACTTTTATTTATTCTGCCGGCACTGACTCAACAGCCAGTCGTGATTACCATGTTAATGCAAGGTCAAGACCTTGTTAACTGGAAACCCTTTGTCAAAGAATTTGAACAGAAAAACCCCGACATTCGCATCAACCTCATAGAAGGGCCTTTTGACAGCAACCTCATAGAAAATCTTTACACATCTGCCTTTCTTTTAGGCGAATCGCCCTACGACATCATCAACATGGATATTGTCTGGGTTCCCAAATTTGCAGCCGCAGGTTGGGTAAGCGATTTGACAGACAGAATTCCCCCCGAACAACTATCAAAATTCATCCAAGGTAACGTCGAAGGCGGGCGCTATCGGGGCAAACTTTACCGAATTCCCCACGCTTCCGATGCCGGAATGCTTTATTACCGCAAAGACATTTTAGAACAAGCGGGGATTCCAGCCCCGAAAACTTTTGAAGAGATGGTAAAAATCTCTCAAAACTTGCAAAAACAGGGAAAAGCAACTTGGGGTTATCTGTGGCAAGGTAAACAATACGAGGGAGTATCTGCGATGTTTGTTGAAGTGCTCTCCGGTTTCGGCGGCTTTTGGGCTAACCCGCAAACTTTTGAAGTTGGCTTAGATAAACCAGAAGCAATTAAAGCAGTGGAATTTCTCAAAAATACGATCGCCTCTGGCATTTCTCCTCCGGGTGTCACCACCTACGGCGAAGAAGAAACCCGGCTGTTGTTTCAAAATGGCAAAGCGCTGTTTTTGCGAAACTGGCCCTATGTTTGGAAGCTGGCAAATGCCGAAGGATCGAATGTTAGAGGCAAAATTGCGATCGAGCCAATGCTCAGCAGTATCGGCCAAACAGGCGGTTCCTGCTTGGGCGGCTGGGGCTGGGGAATTGCCAAAACCTCAAAACATCCAGAACAAGCGTGGAAAGCAATTAAATACCTTACCAGCGAGGAAACCCAGCGCAAATTTATTATACAAACCGGTTTAGTTCCCAGTTACAAATCCCTATTTACCAACAAAGAAATAGTCGCCAAATATCCCCACTACCCGCAACTGCTAAAAGTAGTGGAACGATCAGCTTTGCGCCCGCCCCTGGCACAATACGCTCAAGCTTCTGATATTTTGCAGCGTTATTTGAGTTCAGCTTTTACCGGGAGAATGAGTGCAGAACAAGCAATGAAAGCTGCCGCTAGCGAAACTCGCAATTTATTAGGCAGTTTAAAACAACCCAAAGCTTCGTAAATTTGACATCTTGCCTCTGTCAGAAACAGGCAAGATGCCTGTTCCACAAAGAGTTAGAAACAGGCAAGATGCCTGTTCCACAAAGAGTTAGGAACAGGCAAGATGCCTGTTCCACAAAGAGTTAGAAACAGGCAAGATGCCTGTTCCACAAAGAGTTAGGAACAGGCAAGATGCCTGTTCCACAAAGAGTTAGAAACAGGCAAGATGCCTGTTCCACAAAGAGTTAGGAACAGGTAAGATGCCTGTTCCACAAAAAAATAATTCAATTGTGAGGAGTAGGGGGTGGGCTTCTAGCCCGCCCCAAAATAAATTAAAGGTGAGAAATATGCAATTAGACAAGATGCGACAGCGCGAACAAAAAACCGGGTGGATATTAGTAGCACCAGCTTTGATAATTCTGATGCTAGTATTTGCTTACCCAATATTGCGCGCTTTTTGGCTGAGTTTATTCACCCAAAACCTCGGTACAGAATTAAAACTGGTTTTTTCCGGTTTTGCTAACTACAGTCGAATGTTAGGTGACGGGCGTTTCTGGCAAACTTTAGGCAACACCACAGTATTTACTGTCGCCTCTGTTGTGCTGGAATTAATTCTCGGTATGGGAATTGCCTTAGTCTTAAATCAATCCTTCGCAGGGCGCGGCATTGTTCGCACAATCTCCCTGCTACCTTGGGCGCTGCCGACTGCATTGATGGGAGTAGCTTGGGCGTGGATTTTTAACGATCAATACGGCGTAATTAACGATGTTTTGATGCGTTTGGGATTGATTCAAAATAGCATTAGCTGGCTGGGAGATCCGACTTTGGCAATGATGGCAGTGATTACAGCGGATGTGTGGAAAACTACGCCCTTTGTCAGCTTGCTTTTGCTAGCGGGATTGCAATCGATTCCCGGTGATTTATACGAAGCACACGCGATTGACGGCGCTAGTAGCTGGCAGAGTTTCCGTCAAGTTACTGTGCCCCTGTTGATGCCCCAAATTGTGATTGCTATGCTGTTTCGATTTGCCCAAGCTTTCGGCATTTTTGACTTGATTCAGGTGATGACGGGAGGGGGGCCGGCGGGGGCAACTGAGACGGTTTCTATCTACATTTACAGCACGGTAATGAGGTATTTAGACTTTGGGTATGGGGCTGCTTTGGTGGTGTGTACTTTTTTGCTGTTAGTGGCAGCAGTTGCGATCGCCGCTTACCTGTTATCGAGAGCCCGCGCCAGTCAATTTTAGATTTGGGATTTTAGATTTTAGATTGGTACTGGTTAAGTTAGTTTGCGATCGCACACAGAGCCCAGAAACCGGGTTTCTTCGTAAATTTCTCGTGACTGTTCACAAAACTCATAGAAACCCGGTTTCTCGCCGCACAATCCTATTTCTTGAAACTCTTGTGGGGTGTCCAGGAAAGCCCGCCCAGAAAGTTAAATCTAAATGCAGAACAACTTAGCACGTTCCTTTAATTGGTATAAATTATGTCGATCGCCCGCGAACAACCCACCAAAAAAACCTTTGACATCCGGCAATTAATCTTGGCAATCTCAGCGATATTAATCGTCGCATATTTTCTCGCACCCATTATCTGGCAAGTGCTAACTTCATTCAAAGTAAATGCAGATATTTCAGCGATTCCCAACGTCTACATTCCCAAACGAATTACTTTCGAGCATTACCTGTCGCTGTTCCAGCGTCGCCCGTTTGCACTTTACATATTAAATAGCGCTTTTGTTTCCATTACTTCAACATTGCTGTGTTTAGCAGTAGGCGCTCCCGCAGCTTACGCTTTAGCCCGGTTGCGGCTGTGGAGCGAGAGAATCATCCTGGCAAGTGTGACGATTGTAACCCTATTTCCGGCGGTGCTGCTATTTTTGGGACTGCTGGAAATTGTCAAAGCTTTGGATTTAGGCAATAATTATTTAGCATTAATTATTCCTTACACAGCGATCAATCTGCCGCTGACAATTTTGGTGATGCGGAGTTTCTTTCAACAGTTGCCAAAAGATTTGGAAGATGCGGCTAAAGTTGACGGATACAACACTTTTCAAATGCTGTGGCAAATCGTGCTACCGATGACATTTCCAGCTTTAGTCACAACGGGAATTTTGACATTTATTTCAGCTTGGAACGAGTTTATATTTGCACTAACATTTATGACTCGCGAATCTCTAAAAACAATCCCCGTTGCCACGGCTCAACTCAGCGGGGTGTCAGTATTTGAGATTCCTTACGGGCCGATCGCCGCAGCTACCGTTTTGGGAACTTTGCCCTTGGTTTTGCTGGTTTTGGTGTTCCAGCGGCGCATTGTTCAGGGTTTAACAGCCGGGGCGGTAAAAGGATAGTTTAGAACTCGTTCCTAGGCTCTGCCTGGGAACCGATATCTAGAGGCTCTGCCTCGCTTTTTAAACAGGAAAATTGGAGGCAGAGCCTCCGGATATGCGTGACCAAGCAGAGCCTGGTAACGAGTAAACAATCAACAGTCAACAATCAACAGTCAACAGTCAACAGTCAACAATCAACAGTCAACAGTCAACAGTCAACACTTTAAAAATCATGGCAAAATTGCAACTCAAAAACCTCAATAAAACCTACAGCCCTAAAGTTGTTCCCGTGAAAGACATTAGTTTGGATGTCAGCGAAGGGGAATTTCTGACTTTGTTGGGGCCGTCAGGGTGTGGCAAATCTACGACGCTGCGCTTAATTGCAGGGTTGGAACAGCCGACTAGAGGCGAGATTAGAATTGGCGATCGCGATGTCACTTATCTCAGACCGGGCGATCGCGATATTGCAATGGTTTTTCAAAGTTACGCGCTGTATCCGCACATGACAGTATACGAGAATATGGCATCGAGCCTCAAACTTCGCAAAATCTCCTCCAGCGAAATCAATCGGTTAGTGACAGAAGTTGCAACATCCCTCGGATTGACAGAATTAATCGATCGCAAACCAGGAAAACTATCAGGCGGACAGCGGCAGCGAGTCGCCCTTGGCCGCGCATTAGTGCGCCAACCGGAAGTATTTTTGCTCGACGAACCTTTGAGCAATCTCGACGCATTATTACGAGAAAAAGTTAGGGCTGAACTCAAACAATTGTTTTCCTCTCAAAAAGCTCCTGTAGTTTACGTCACTCACGACCAAACCGAAGCAATGACGCTTTCTACAAAAGTCGCAGTTCTCAACAGCGGCAGCGTCCAGCAGCTAGATCCGCCACACTTAATTTATACTCGTCCGGCAAATCAGTTTGTAGCCGGTTTTGTGGGCAGCCCGCAAATGAATTTGCTAGTGCTTAAATGCCAGGGCAATTTTGCTGTGTTGGGGGATTTTCGAGTTCCACTCCCAAATATACCTACTGTGCCGCCAGAAATTGTGTTGGGAATTCGCCCGGAACACGTCGGCTTTGCAGATGTAGAGGCCGGCAATATGTCGGCCCCAGAGGCAATTAAAGGTGAGGTTTTTTTAGTGGAAAACTTGGGGATGCAAAATTTAGTTAGCGTCCGAGTTAAAGGTGTGGAGTCAGTAACGGTGCGGGCTTTGCTGCCAAATGACCGCCACTGGAATTCTGAAATTGTAGAGCTGGTTTTTCCGCCTCAGTTGCTGCACTGGTTTGACGTGAAAACGGGCGATCGCTTGCAATAAGAATTTGCGCTGCAGAGCATGATTGATTAAAAATTCTCTAACCCTGTGCTGAAAAATATTGTTTTTACTTCTAACTAAGTTATGACTTTAGTTAGAGGTAGAACTCTTTGGCTGCTGTTAACGTGATAATCATGTGTGAAAAAACTAATTGGCTGACACATAGGTGGCGTGTTTACCAGATTTAATCGCTAACCTATAACTCTATTTATCTGGTTAATAGCAAGTTGAAGCTAAATTGGCTTCCCCTCGCGTTAGCTGCTGATTTTGGAGCCAGTCTATTAGATGAAAAAATGTTCAAAAATATCACCAATAAACTTAGGGAGTATGACCCAGATGAATTTGATTTCCACAGCCATTGCTCGCATCAGTTCCCTGCTTAAGGGCTTTCAAATCAAGAGTTTTTTGAGTGTTGTCCTAGTCGGTTTTCTGCTGCTAACAACAAATGTTGATTCCGGAAGCAGTAACAAAGGTTTTGGCGCGCAAGCCAGCTCAAAGGCTGATCTAAACAATCCTGAAAGACCCCAAACAACACGGGAATGGAGGCAAGAAGCTCGCGAAACCTCAGACTCTCCGGGCGAACGAGTTCAGAAGATTGGGCAAGAGGCAGGAGCAGCCGTGAAAGAAATGGGGGAGATGTACCAAGACACTGCTAAGAGAAGTGTCCGCGAATTAAAGGATAACTAGCTCCACCTAAAAAAATATAACACTGAGAAACCTGATTGCTTTAAGGGCGCAGCCAAGAGTTCTCGCCCTTCCGGGTTTCTGAACACCTGAAAAGTTTGACGTTTAAAATAGGTTGAGCTAGTTAAGCTGCTGTGCATCTAATTTGACAGTCAATTTTTCTACAATTATTGTGGGACGGGCATCCTGCCCGTCTCTGTATTCAATTTAGATGCGTAGCAGCTTAATACGACAGACGCAATCAAGTAGGCGATCATAAATAAACTAGAACAGACGCTCAAAAACCCAGTTTCTCAGGTGAAACTGGGTTTTTGAGTTGGAAGTCTTTTATGTTAAATTAAATCAAATTTGCGTTAAAAACCCGTTGATCAGACTCGGTGGTTAAAACTGAGATATTGCAGTAAGCTGAAGTGCATTTAAATTGTAGAGTCAAATTTAAGAAAAGTCTTGTGGGGTGGGCGTCTCGCCCGCCCAAAAAATACAATTTAGATGCCCAACAGCTTATTCTCTATCAGCATTTCAAGGGCACGCTAGAAACAACGGCCCACAATATAGAAGTTCCGCGTAATTCCTGATGAATAAACATCTTAACAGTCTTTGCTTGACCGGCCTGCTGTTCATCCTGCCTGTTTGTCCGGCCACAATTGCCCACGCTCAAATTCCCGAAACTTCGGATACTAATGCCAAGCAAACAAATCTCCTCAAAGATGAACTGTATTTTGGCTTAACAAAACCTGGAGGCGAGACCATTTCTGAATCCGAATGGCAGGAGTTTGTCAAGGCGGTTATTACCCCTCGCTTTCGGGAAGGGCTAACCGTATTAGAGGGCTCCGGGCAGTTTCTCAACAGTTCTGGAATTCTGATTAGAGAAAACTCTAAAATAGTTATTTTAATTTATGAAAGTAGTCCGGCCAAGAATCAAGCTATTCATGAAATTATCGAAATTTACAAGCGCACTTTCCAGCAAGAGTCAGTGCTGCGGGCAACCAGCGAAGTTAAGGTTTCTTTCTGATCCGGTCATCGAATCAGCGTATTTATGATATTATTTGTGGTAATCAAGGTCATACCCTCAAAGATAAGTAGGGTGCGGGTGCAAGCAAAATCATAATTTTTGGGTATCGATCGCACACTGCAAAAAATCGCTAGAAAAACCTGCCCGGGAGAAAACAAAAACATGATGAACGACGGCAACCAAAAAGCTGAAGCGCCTGAAAGCGAGGATGCACAAAATTTGTCCGGCATGGCGAAAGCTTTTATTGTGAGCATGGCTTGGTCTTACGCAGAGGCATTGGAGCGAATGAAACGATCGCGAAATCCACAGGAAGCCGCGCCGGAATCTCCGACAGAACAAGTCGAACCCGATACTGAAAAAAATTAATGAAAGACTATTAATGCGATCGATTTGCCAAACTATCTGGGAGTGCGATCGAACGCAATAGTCAATTAGCTGTTTTGAGTGAAGAACAATCTACTCAGAACAGCGAACTGTGCAGCTTAAGCCGAATTTGTATTGGATTTTACAATAAAAAAAACTGAAAGCCCCGTGACGCTTCAACAAGCTCAGGAAAAGCTTTAGTCGGGGGATGACAACTGCGTTGCAGGTTGGAACCGCAACCTATATCTATCCTTAAAAGGGATTTAAACTAAATAAAGTACGGTTTTACCGCTACAGTGTACAAAACAAATAACCAATTTTTAGATCGGTCTCATGTCTAATTCAAAAATGATTGGTAAAGCGATCGCAGGTGGCCTTTGCTTCGGCATCCTCGCCAGCTTCACCGCTTCACACGGCCCCGCATCCGCAGCAGCACCAATAATTGCCCAAGAAACAGCAGCCCCGGCCGCTAGCAGCATCGACCAGCAACTCCTAGGCCAATGGCAAGGCACAGTCGCCTCCGGTCAGTCTTTCACCTTCGTCTTTGCCCCAGAAGGCAAATTGTTTCTCATGGCGAAAGGCCCCGACGGAGCCGCCCGCGCCAAAGAAATGAGGTACAAAGTTAATCTCGGTGAAAAACCGATGCACATTGATGTCGGCCTCAGCAGCACAGAAACCGTTCAGACTGTTTTTGAATTGACTCCCGAAGGTCAAATGCGGCTTCAGTTGCAAGGCACTAATCCCGGACAGGCCAGACCTAATTCCTTAAACGAGCAGGCAACCGTGTTTAAAAAGGTCTCCGAGGCCACTGCACTGCCTGCTGACACTCAAATCATCGGTTTTTGAGGAAAATTGCAGGCAGAAGGCACTTATCGCAATTGTCAATTATTGAGTCAGGTACTGATTGGGATTTTCGATTTTCGATTTTCGATTGGGGAATTGGTAAGAAAGCCGGCGAGTACCTCACCTGATTGAGAGCCGCTATCTATAACTAGCCCTGAGTTTTCAGATTGCCACGCTTCGCGAGGATCGAAGCAATCTTAAAACTTTCCCCGTGCCTTCTGCCTTCCACAGGCCCTGCTACAATCCACTTAATCTCCATTTAACTGCCATAGACCTCCATGAGTGAAACCGTTCTAGAAGTTCGCAACCTGCGGGTTCAATTTCAATCTGCGGACGCAGGCGATGCGTCTGCAACCGTCAAAGCGGTTGACGGCATTTCCTTTGAGGTCAAGCGAGGGCAAACTCTGGGCATCGTGGGAGAGTCGGGGTCGGGAAAATCGGTAACATCCCTGGCTGTGATGGGTTTGCTGTCGAGTTCGTCAACGAAAATCGATGGCGAAATTTGGTTTTCTCCGACAAAAGACAGCGCTAGCAAGGGGCCTGTGAATCTGCTGGAAATGCCGGACAGGGAAAAACAAACATACCGCGGCAGCCAGATTGCAACGATTTTTCAAGAGCCGATGAGTTCGCTAAATCCCGTTTATACGATCGGATTTCAACTCACAGAAGCCATTTGTTTGCACCAACAGGTGTCGCAGACAGAAGCGCGGCGCCAAGCTGCTTCTCTGCTGCAAGAGGTGAAGCTGCTACCGGGCGACGATGAGCTCAGGCAGCGGTGTTTGGCTTTGCGGCAAGAAGCGGTTCGGGAGGACGATCGCGATTTGATGCAGCTCGTCAACGGCCAAAAACAAGCTATGCTCGATCGCTATCCCCACGAACTCTCAGGCGGTCAAATCCAGCGCGTGATGATTGCAATGGCCATTTCTTGCAATCCAACTTTATTAATTGCTGATGAACCTACCACGGCTTTGGACGTAACCGTGCAGGCAACAATCTTAGCTTTGCTGCGGGAGTTGCGCGACTCTAGAGGCATGGCAATGATTTTTATTACCCACGATTTGGGCGTCATTGCTGAAATTGGCGATACGGTGGCGGTGATGTACCGAGGCAAGATTGTTGAGTGCGGTGCGATCGAACAAATTTTCAGCAATCCCCAACATCCTTACACAAAAGGTCTGTTAGCTTGCCGCCCAACTCTCGATCGGCAAAGGCGCCGCTTGCCGACAGTTTCCGATTTTATGGATGTCACCACAAATGCTAGCGGCGAATTAGTAATTGTCCAGAAAAATGCCGATTTAGACGGCGACAACAGCGGGGGAAATCCCGCTTTTGCAACAGGAAAACCGCCTCGGCTGCCGAATATTTCCGAGCCTTTGCTAGCTGTTGATAACTTGCGAGTCGGTTTTCCGGTGCAGGGAATGTTTGGCGAAACTAAACGCTTATTTATGGCGGTCAACGATATTTCTTTTGAGGTTTACCCTGGCGAGACTTTGGGTTTGGTGGGTGAGTCTGGCTGCGGCAAATCTACTTTGGCGAGGGCTTTGCTGCAATTAATTCCGATCGCCAGCGGTAAAGTGTTTTTTGAAGGTCAAGAAATTACGCCTCCTGCGAAAAGTAGTTCGGCATCGCAGTGGATGGCTAATTATCGGATGAAAAAAGAGTACGATCGCAAATTGCGATGGCTGCGGCGGGATCTGCAAATTATTTTTCAAGACCCTTTTAGTTCTCTCGATCCGCGCCTGAATGTTGGGGATGCGGTGATGGAACCGATGGTGATTCACCGCTTTGGTAAGAACCAGAAAGAACAGCGCGATCGCGCTGCTTATTTGTTGGATAGAGTGGGTTTAAATCCCGATTTTATGCGGCGCTACCCTCACGAGTTTTCGGGCGGACAGCGGCAGCGAATTTGTATTGCTAGAGCTTTGGCTTTGAATCCTAAGTTTATTATTTGCGATGAGTCGGTTTCGGCATTAGATGTGTCGGTGCAGGCGCAAGTTTTAAATTTGCTGAAGGAGTTGCAAACAGAGTTTGGACTGACTTATATTTTTATTTCTCACGATTTGAGCGTGGTCAAGTTTATGAGCGATCGCGCGATCGTCATGAACAAAGGTAAAATCGAGGAAATTGGCACTGCCGAGCGCATTTACCGCCAACCGCAGCAAGCTTACACGCGGCAACTCATAGCTTCTATTCCGGCGGGAAATTTGGAGCGAATTCGGCAACAGCAATTAGGCCGCAAATCTGCTTTGGGTGCTGTGGCGCCTTGGCCCCCATCGCCTGCAGATGAATCACAACAAAATTGATATCTAGTGTTTTAAACTCGTATCAATTACCAATTGGCCGTTACCAATTACTAATTAGCCCTTACGCGCGAAAATAGGAGTGCAACGAAAAAATGCTACCAATATTTTTGTCATTTTATCTTCAGAAATCCGCAGTTTATCTTTATTTTAACTTCATAATTTATTGTCAAATTCAACCTGCTTGAACTTGACTAATATTCCGGGTTGTTCAACCCACAGCCAGCGCGATCCACGCAGTATTTTCATACATCAAACCCGGTCATTCCTGGACGAAAAAAGTGGTATAACACGCTACTATAACGCGGTAAGCTGCTTCAGCCGAACCCTACATAATTAGGTTCTGCGTCTAGGATTAGCTAGATTAGGCCAAATGTCCAATGACTAACAGCAATATGTAGCGTAGTATTATAGATAAACTCTCTCTATGAGTCGGAAAAAGTAGAAAATGCCCACCCCAGCTAAAAAGAGATTGCTCGCTAATTCCGTAAATACACTTAATTCTATGGTCGGGTTGCGTAGATTTAGGCAAATTTTAAAATGCTAGATTTCGCAAGCTAGGAAAATATTACAATATTTAAACAGCTTTATTGTAATTTTGCCTCACCACACGTAAAACGGGATCAAAAGTAAAAAAATGAAATCTTCTGTTCGTATCGAAGAATCAAAAAGCACTAAATTCTCGAACTTACTGCGCGTGTTGTGGACAAAAATTACGGCAGCAGTCACCAGAATAGAAAAGGCAGAAGGCAGCAAGGAGTATGAAAAAAAAATTAGCGTAGGGACGATCGCCCCTGGCAGTGTATTCTCAATTTGGATAATTGTACTGCTTGTCTTAAACGGGTGGCTCGTAGCTGGCAGCGCTGATAATTTCTACGATAGCCCACTCGCCCTGGGATTTTTGGGAATAGCCAATATTGTCTTTTTGGGGGTATCGGGGCGCTCAAAAGCTTCTGCTGTCGCAGCCCAAAACGATCGCCCATCCAGCGAACCCAACGGGGGCGATCGCTTTTTTAGCCTCTCGCTAGATCTGCTGTGCGTCCTTAGTTTTGACGGTTATGTAAAACGCATCAACCCAGCAGCAGAAAAAATCCTCGGCTATGCCCCAGGAGAAATGGTTGGCCAACTCTTCATTGAATTCGTGCATCCCGACGATCGCGAAACTACTTTAAAAGAAGCTGAAAGTATTGCTGCGGGGAATAATACCGTTGGGTTTGAAAACCGCTGGCGCTGTCGAAACGGGTCTTACAAGTGGATAGCCTGGACTGCTACCCGTTTCTGCGAGGAAGAATTGATCTATGGTGTCGGCCGCGACATTACCGATCCCAAACTCGCCCAACAGTCCCTCCAGCAAAGCAATTCTCTTTTGCGATCAGTGATTGACAGTACGCCGGATGTCATTTTTGTCAAGGACATTCAAGGTCGCTACACGATCGCTAACTCCGTTGCTGCTGACTGGCTGTCAACATCGGTGGAGGCAATGATCGGCAAGGACGATACAAATTTATTTCCCCCAGAAATAGCCCAGCAAATTATCGAAGCAGACCGCAGGATCGTGACAGCGGGAGAATATTTAAATTATGAAGAAATTGTACCAAAAAATGGCGAAAATCGGACGCTACTAACAACAAAATGCCCTTGGAAAGACGCCGAAGGAAATATTATCGGCGTAGTTGGCGTATCTCGCGACATCAGCGATCGCAAAGAAATAGAAGCAGCGGTACTAGAGAGCAACATCCTGTTTGAAAACGTAATCGAAAGTACAGGCGACAGCATTTTTGTCAAAGATACTCAGAGCCGGTACCTATTGCTCAATTCTACGGCGGCGGGCATTATTGGCTTGCCAAAATCAGAAATTATTGGCAAAAAGGATGCAGAATTATTTCCGCCGGAGATTGCAGATATGCTGGTGGAAAATGACCGCCGGATATTGCAATCTGGTATTGAGGAAACGAGCGAGGAAGTAGTAAAAGATAGCGAGGGCAACATCCTGAGAGTTCTTTCTACCAAAAGTCCTTTGCGCGATCGAGCTGGAAACATCACGGGTGTAGTGGGAGTTGCTCGCGATATTAGCGATCGCAAAAAAGCAGAAGCAGCGCTGCAAGAAAGCCAGCGTTTTATCGAACAAATTGCCAATGCTACTCCGAATATTCTCTATCTCTACGACGAGATCGAGCAGCGAAATGTGTACAACAACCGCGCAATCAATGTCGCACTGGGCTATACCGTCGAAGAAGTTCAAAAAATGGGCAGCAGTCTGTTGCGAACCATTATCCACCCTGATGATTTAGCTAAATTTCCAGAATATTTGCAGGAATTGGAAACTGCTCCCGACGGCGAAGTTGGTGAGTACGAATACCGGGTGCGCGACAAAAAAGGCTGTTGGCGCTGGCTAGTCAGCCGGGAAATTGTGTTTAGCAGAACAGAGGAGGGAAAAATTAAGCAGCGTCTCGGTGCTGCTACGGACATTACAGAGCGCAAAATAGCAGAACAAGCCTTAGCAGAACAATTGAAACTTTCTTTATTCACAGCAGATGTGGGAATTGGTCTAACTCAAAACCAGACTTTGCTTGCAACTTTGCAATATTGCGCCGATGCAGTTGTGCGCCATTTGGATGTTGCCTTTGCTCGGATTTGGACGCTGAATCAAGAGGAAAATGTATTGCAACTGCAAGCAAGCGCGGGGATATATACTCATATTGACGGCGCTCACAGCCGCATTGCTGTCGGTGAGTTCAAGATTGGTTTAATCGCCCTGGAGCGACAACCTCACATCACTAATTCTGTGCAAGAAGATCCTCGCATTAAGGACAAAAAATGGGCCTCACGAGAAGGAATGGTGGCTTTTGCTGGATATCCGCTAATTGTTGACAATCAGTTGCTGGGAGTAATAGCGATGTTTGCTCGTCACGAGTTGAACGAATCAACGCTGATTGCTTTGGCCTCAAGTGCCGATACGATCGCCCTGGGGATTAAGCGCAAACAAACAGAAGTTGCTCTCGCCACACAAAAGCAAACTTTGAGGGCAATTATTGACAACGCTCCGATCTGGGTATGGATGGCAAATGCTAGCGGGCGGATGTTATTAGTTAACAAAACTTTCTGCGAAGATGTGGCTATACCTGAATCAAGATTTTTAGCAGCCTCTCACTATTCCGAAGTTTTGGGCTTAGAACAATCTGCTAGCTGCATGGCATCTGACGCGCAAGCGTGGAGCCAAGATATTCCATGTTATACGGAAGAAATTATAGAGCTTACTGATGGTGACTATCACCAGTTTGACACAATTAAAACTAAGGTCAAAGATGATTGTGGTAACGCGATCGGCTTAATCGGTTTGGGTTTGGACGTTACCAAACAAAAAGAAGCTCAAAGACAGTTGCAAAAGTCGGAAGCGAGATTCCGCAAATTAGCGGAGCAGGAAGCGCTGCTGAACCAGCTAGCTAGCAATATCCGCCAATCTCTGGATTTAGATACTATTTTGGCGACAACTGTGCAGCAAATTCGCGAGTTGCTCCTGCTCGATCGCTGTCAGTTTATCTGGTATTTACCCGACGCTTCGCCGCCGGTTTGGAATGTGAGATACGAGGCAAAGAATGCCGATTTGCCCTCGCGTTTGGGTTTATATCCTGTCGAGCCAACTGCTTCTATCGCTGATCGGATTGCCAATTTGGAAATAATTCAGATCGACGATGTTGAGGCATTAACCGATCCAGCCGAACGGGAATTTTTAATGTCTGTAGGGCTCAATTCTCTGCTGGACATTCCCCTTCAAACACAGTCGGGTCAAATTGGCGCGATCCTCTGCGGTGCTTGCAGCGGGGTGCGGCTGTGGAGAGACGAAGAAGTGGAACTGTTAATGGCAGTAGGAACTCAATTGGCGATCGCCATTAATCAAGCCGAACTTTACGAAAAATCTCGCCTCGCCGCCGCCGAATCAAAAGCAGCAGCAATGCAGCAAAAATTGCTCAACCAGCTAGGCAGTCAAATCCGCGCTTCTCTAGATTTAGATACTATCTTGGCAACAACTGTGCGGCAAATTCGCGACTTGCTGCAACTCGATCGCTGCCTGTTTATGTGGTATACGCCCGATGCCGAGACGCCCGCTTGGGATATCGTCCATGAAGCTAAAAATGATGACTTGCTCTCGCTTTTGGGTTATTACCCTGCTGAGGTAACGGGGACGCTGGCGCAAAAGATAGCTAATTTGGAAATGTATCAAATAGATGATGTGGCAACTTTCAGCGATCCAGTAGAAAGGGAATTCTTTTTGCAGGTGGGTTACAAGTCTGTCTTGGATTTTCCGGTTAAGAGTGCAGGGGGTTTAACTGGAGTTGTTGGCTGCACTTCTTGCCGCGAGGTGCACAGGTGGACCAAAGACGAAGTGGAGTTGCTATCGGCAATTTGCGATCAATTGTCGATCGCCATCAGTCAAGCGGAACTCTACACTAAAAGCGTTGATTCAGCCCGGATAGCGCAAGAACAAGCAGCCAAACTCGAAGTAACTCTGTGCGAACTTAAGCTTGCTCAAACTCAGCTCGTGCAGGCCGAAAAAATGTCGAGTCTCGGTCAGATGGTAGCAGGAATTGCCCACGAAATCAATAACCCGGTCAGCTTTATCTTCGGCAATCTTACCTACACAGAAGAATACACCAGGAGCCTGATGAAACTGCTGCAAATGTATCGAGATGAATACCCGGAACCTTCTCCAGCGATTCAGGAGGAAATAGAAGTTTTAGAACTGGATTTTGTGCTAGAGGACTTGCCTAAAATGCTGTCTTCTATGCAGGTGGGAGCTACTCGCATCCGGGATATCGTGCGGAGTTTGCGGAATTTCTCTCGCCTCGATGAATCTGACATGAAAAAGGTTAACATTCACGAAGGCATCGACAGCACATTGATGATTTTAGAACACCGTCTGAAAGTTCAGCCAGATCGCCCCGCAATTCAACTCGTTAAAGAATACGGGCAATTGCCACTGGTGGAGTGCTACGCCGGACTACTGAATCAGGTGTTTATGAATATTATCGCCAACGCTATTGACGTGTTACAAGAACCGCTCGATAATCAGGGAATTATCCGCATTCGTACAGAGGTAAAAGATAGTCTCGCTGTGATTAGAATTGCTGATAACGGTGCAGGTATCACCGAGCAAGTCAAGCATCGGATATTTGACCCGTTCTATACTACAAAACGGGTCGGTTCAGGAACGGGGATGGGTTTAGCGATTTCCCATTCAATTATTGTCGAAAAACATAAAGGTGAAATCAAGTGTTTCTCGGTGGTGGGGAAAGGCACTGAATTTATCATCGAGATTCCGATTAAAAAAACAAAAATTTAAATTGGTTTTTTGGCCAAAATACTAAGGTGCATCACTTGGAAAGACATGATTTTTTTGTACTAACCTTAAGACACACGCACCCTACAAACGCCAACATATAAAACTTATTTTACCAGAAAGTGGTCGGGTTGACAATATGAACGAGACAACGAAAATTGATATTAAAAATCTAAAATCTAAAATCTAAAATCTAAAATCTAAAATCTAAAATCTAAAGACGCACCCTACAGGCTACACACAGAGAAAAGTTATTTTACCAGAAATTTGTCTGCTGCGTATTGCCCACCCTCCAACTAAAATTGATATGATATTAAAAATCTAAAATCTAAAATCTAAAATCTAAAATGGCATTACCTCCCGGCAGTTTCGGTTTACCCCTAATTGGCGATACTATCAACTTTTTGCAAGATTCCCAATTTGCCAAAAAACGCCACCAGCAGTACGGGCCCCTTTTCAAAACCAGCATTTTCGGACAGCCTACCGTGTTTGTGTGTGGCCAAGAGGCTAATTTGTTTGTTTTAAGCAATGAAAACCAATATTTTGCTGTGACTTGGCCTGCCAGCACGAAAGCGCTTTTAGGGCCACTTTCCTTGGCGTTGCAAACGGGTGCTAACCACCAAAATCGCCGCAAGTTGTTGTACCAAGCGTTTGGGCCGCGAGCTCTGGCAGGCTACATCGGCGAGATGGAAGATATCACTCAGCGCTATTTGGAAAAATGGGCCAGAATGGAAACCATGACTTGGTATCCCGAACTGAGGAATTATACTTTTGATGTTGCGGGTAAGTTGTTAGTAGGGATTGATAATGGTTCGGAAACGGCGCTAGGACATTATTTTGAAACGTGGTGCAATGGTTTATTTTCGATTCCTTTAGATGTGCCTTGGAGTCAGTTTGGCAAGGCGAAAAAGTGCCGAAAGCTGCTGTTGGCAGAACTTGAAAAGATTATTATAGATCGCCAGCAAGGAACCCCTAGCGACAAGGATGCTTTGAGTTTGCTGATTTCGGCTCGCGATGACGAGGGAAATAGTTTGAGTTTGGAGGAGTTAAAAGATCAAGTGCTGTTGCTGCTGTTTGCAGGACACGAAACTTTAACTTCGGCGATCGCCTCTTTTTGTCTTCTGCTATCTCAAAATCCCGATGTGATGGCAAAAGTCCGCGCCGAACAGCAGCAGTTCCCCCCAACTGAACCGCTAACCTTGGAACAACTCAAACAAATGACTTATTTAGAGCAAGTTATGCGAGAAGTGCTGCGGTTGGTTCCGCCAGTGGGAGGCGGCTTTCGGCAGGTAATTAATGCTTGCGAGTTCGGCGGCTACGAAATTCCCAAGGGTTGGATGGTACTTTATCAAATCAATCAGACGCATCAGGATAGCGCCGTTTATCCCGAACCCGATCGATTCGACCCCGATCGATTTAGCTCGGCTCGATCGGCTAAACCGTTCAGTTACGTGCCATTTGGTGGCGGTTTGCGAGAATGTTTGGGCAAAGAATTTGCCCGGTTAGAGATGAAGTTGTTTGCGGCAAAGATTGTTCGGGAGTTTGAATGGGAGCTTTTACCGGATCAAGATTTGAATTTAATCCGAGTACCGACTCCGCATCCCCGCGACGGTTTGCGAGTGAAATTTCGGCGGAACAATTCTTAAGAACAGGCAAGATGCCTGTTCCACAATCGGTAAATTTTCTTGTGGGCCGTTGCTTCTAGCCCGCCCTGAAAGCCTTATTGAGAATGGTGCAATATCTCAGTTGAGACTGAAATCTTGCACCATTCTCAATAAGCTGTTTATGAACAGGCAAGATGCCTGTTCCACAAAGAGTTAATTTTATTGTGGAACAGGCATCTTGCCTGTTCTTGATAATGGTGCAATATCTCAGTCTCAATCAACATCCAATTGCATCGGCCCCAAATACTTAGTTAAATAAGGAGAAAAAACCTCATAAATCAGAGTCAAGGGCTTACCATGATGCCAAAACAAATAGTGTCGCCCCCAAAAAGGCCCCGACTGTTCAAAAGCTGACTCCAAAGCCACCGAATTACCGCAATAAATGCCCTGCACATCGCGATACAATTCTGTCCGCAGCCGCGCTAAACTAGCCCAAATTGGCAAAGATTTATTTTGTAAATATTCGTCTACGTGGCTCGCTTCCCACCAAGAAGTAGCATAGGCCAAGCGCTGTCCCGAAGCAGTCCGCAGCCACACTTGTCGCCGCAGGCGCGGCCCCGGAACCGCGACAATTTGCTCTGGTGCGCCGTCTGCGTCTTCACCCACTAAAGACATATCGATCACATCTACTTCTGTGGGTTCCCCTGTCAGCAGTTGCAGGTGACGGGTGGGAGAACCGTCGCCCAGGAGCAGTATTTGCCACGCCGGTGCGAGCTTGGTGTGGGGCAAACCCTTCTGTACTGCGTCTTCGGCTCCTTGCCACAGGGGGTTGAGAGCGTGCCAGGTGCGGCTGTTTTTGGGTGTAAATGTTGCAGTCAAGGGTCTTTACAAAACTTAATTTTTTATTTATTATAACGCTTCTGCAATTATCCACTCAAAAATCAAAAATTGCTCGACCGAGGACGATCGCCCGTAGGATCTCCGGTTAAATAGTTATAATACTTCTGTTCGGGATTTTTATTCTTCTTTCTTCCTTCCTTCTTCCTCTTTCCTTCTTCCTTCTTCCTTCTTCCTTCTTCCTTCCACTATATGTTAAGAATAACTGAAATAAAACTCCCCTTAGATCATCCTCAAGATGCGATCGCCAGTGCCCTTCTCAAAAAGCTGCAAATTCCCCCCGAAGAATTACTCGGCTATTCCATCTTCAAGCGCAGCTACGATGCTCGTAAAAAAGCAGAAATCCTCCTTGTCTATATTGTGGATGTAGAGACGACACAGGAAAAGCAACTTCTCCAACGCTTCAAAAAAGATCCTCATGTGATGGTGACGCCAGATACGAGTTATCGCTTGGTAGCCAAAGCCCCCAGCAATTTGACGATTCGCCCCATTGTGATTGGTACAGGGCCGTGCGGTATGTTTGCAGGTCTGATGCTGGCACAAATGGGGTTTCGCCCTATCCTTTTAGAACGCGGAAAAGCAGTCCGCGATCGCACGGTTGACACGTTTGGATTTTGGAAGAAAAAAGCAGAATTCAACCCAGAATCTAACGCCCAGTTTGGCGAAGGTGGTGCGGGTACTTTTTCCGATGGCAAACTCTACAGCCAAGTTAAAGATCCTCAGCATTATGGACGCAAGGTGCTGACGGAACTTGTGAATGCGGGATCTTCACCGGAAATTTTATATATTAACAAACCGCATATTGGCACGTTCAAACTGGTGGGAATTGTCCAAAGCATTCGCGCCCAAATTGAATCATTAGGCGGAGAAATTCGGTTTCAAACTCGTGTAGAAGATATCCACATCGAAAATGGAAAAGTGCAGGGACTTACCCTCGCCAGTGGAGAATATATTGCTAGTAATTATATAGTTCTGGCGGTGGGGCACAGCGCCCGCGATACTTTTGAAATGTTGTTTTCGCGCGGGGTTTACATCGAGGCTAAACCTTTTTCCATTGGTTTTCGGGTGGAACATCCGCAGACTACGATCGATCGCTGTCGTTTTGGCGATCGCGCGGGCCATAAGCTTTTGGGTGCCGCCGATTACAAACTGGTTCACCATTGCCAAAACAATCGTTCTGTGTATAGTTTCTGTATGTGTCCCGGTGGTTTGGTAGTGGCGGCTGCGTCAGAACCGGGGCGACTTGTTACTAATGGGATGAGTCAATATTCTCGCAATGAACGCAATGCTAACAGCGGGATTGTGGTGGGTATCACGCCGGAGGATTATCCCGGTCATCCCTTAGCAGGAATTGAGTTTCAGCGTCGCCTAGAAGAACGGGCATTTGAGTTAGGAGGTGGCACTTACAACGCCCCTGGGCAGCTTGTGGGTGATTTTTTGGCGAATCGCCCTTCCACGGCGCTAGGCAGTGTGCAGCCGTCTTATACGCCGGGAGTTGTGATGACTGATTTGAGCGAAAGTTTGCCAGATTATGCGATCGCAGCTATCCGCGAAGCACTTCCGGCTTTTGACAAACAGATTAAAGGATTTGCGATGGATGATGCGGTTTTGACTGGGGTGGAAACGCGCACTTCTTCACCAATTCGGATTAAACGCAAGGAAGATTATCAGAGTTTGAATACAGAAGGCCTTTATCCTGCTGGGGAAGGTGCAGGATATGCGGGTGGAATCCTGTCGGCGGGGATTGATGGGATTAAGGTGGCGGAGGCGGTTGCTTTGAGCATATTGCGATCTGTAAATCACAAAGTTTGAGGCTGGATCAACCAACTGCAAATTCGGTGTATTGTCGGACATGAGGTGCATGATAGGCTAGCACAATTTCCTGGGATGGGACACCTCGTGCTACTAACTGATCGGCGATCGCTTCTTCAGTCCCGTCATGCTGCACCCAAATTTTCCCATCTTTAATATCTACATGAATCACACAGCCATAAATCCGAGTGCTACCGTTTTTCCAACCCACATTTACAAGTTGATAGCGATCCTTTACCAGATCGAAAATCGTCTCGCTGGAAACTGGATCGCTAGGCGATCGTCGCTGGGATCGCTCAGTTAGCAACTCCTGAATATATTGACGATACAAACTTACTTTATCCATTGAGAAATCTCCTCTTTTTCGGTATCGTAAACTAAAAGCGGAATTTGATTGCGTTCAATCACCCTTTGAATAAATGAGTATTTGAAAAATCTTTTGTAAATATCTAATGGAATTGCCAAGTAAAGAGTTCTATCGGGATCGTCATCTTCTAATGCAATCCGATAGTTAATAAATTGTCCCACTGCGGTATGAAATTCTGAAATCGTCGAGGGTGCCAAAAACGTTTTGATTTCAACCGCAATTTTTTCATTATCCTTTGTCGCTGCTAATAACTGTTCTGCACCCAGATCGATATAAAAATCAACAAATCCCAGATCGATATGATAAGGATCATGAGTAATTGTCCAATCCTGATTTTGGAGGGCAGTCTTGACGAGTTCATGAAACTTATCTTTAGCTGGCATATTTAAACGATGGCTAAGCCCGATCGAATTTCCGTATCGGTATACTCCGGCGTCCAGCCTTCTTGCGTGGTAAAATAGCGCACCGCTTTAATTTTCCGGGCTGCTGTCAAATAAAACCAGTGTTCTGTATTCGCCGGCACGTTGATAAATTCTTCCGGCTGCACAGTGAGTTCGACTTGGCTACCGTCGGGCCGCACGAAGCCGAAAATGCCCTCGCCTGCTACGATATAGCGGACTTCATCATCGGCGTGGATGTGGCACTTGTTGAATTTGGACAGCAAGGTGTCGAGGTTGGGAATGTCTGGGTGCAGTACAATTAAGTCTCGCGATTGATAGCCTGCCGTTTCCTTGAGTTGTTGAAAGTAGCCGTCGAGGCCTTGCAGCACTTGCTCTTTTTGATTGTCGTCAAGAGCATCTTTAGCTAACAAATTTTGAATTTCAGCGCTGTCACCCACGGGCCAGCGGTTGAGTTGAATGTTTAAGGAAGCGAGTTCTCGGGTAATGTCGCTTTGTTGAGTGTAGGTTGTACCGTTTTCGAGTTGCAGGATAGCCATTTTTGCACGTTCCAATTTTGGGGTGAGGCGATACACAGGCACTGTGAAAGATGTTTGTCGATCGCGCCTGTACCAGAACCACAATTTTAACGCTAATTTGAACAGGCTTTCCACCCTGTTCCACAACAGTTGAATATTTGTCAAGATAAGATTGATAAGTCAGGCGCCAGCTAGCACCCGCAGCGATGGCATTACTGATATCTTAAATGTAACTTTTGCAACAACTATGCCTACTTATACGGGAATTTCTAGCGAAGCATTTCAGCATCCCCTCGATCGCCAAGCTGAGGAAGCGCTGCGAAGCGTGCCTGGATTTGACTTAATTGCCAGCAAATTTGTAGAATTTATCTACGAACGACCGCAATTCGTTTACCTAATGGGAAATAGCATTCAAGTCGGCCCACGCCAATATGCCAGCATTTATCATATATTTCGCGAGTGCGTGCAGGCTTTAGATGTTTTTCCAGAACCAGGTTTGTTTGTTTCTCAGAATCCCTCAGTTAACAGCTATGCCCTGGGAAAAAACCAACCTTATGTAGTATTAAACACTGGTCTTTTAGACTTATTAGAAGAGTCAGAAATTAGGGTAGTATTGGCTCACGAGTTGGGACACATTAAATGCGGTCATCCAACTTTAAATCAAATGGCGATGTGGGCGATGAGCGTGGCATCGACAATTGGCGAGATGACTTTCGGGCTGGGAAATATGGTCGGTAGCGGTTTAATTTTCGCTTTTTACGAGTGGCGGCGCAAGGCAGAATTGTCGGCGGATCGGGCGGCTTTGTTGGTGACGGATGACTTGAACAGTGTGATGAAGACGATGATGCAACTTGCGGGAGTTAGCAGTAAATATGCTGACCAATGCAGTTTGCAAGAATTTATCCGCCAGTCTGACAACTATCAAGAGCTCGATCGAGACAATCTCAACCAAGTGTATAAGTTTTTACTTTACAACGGCGGTCAAGGTGTGATGCTGAGTCACCCTTTCCCCGTGGAACGCCTGCGGTATTTGCGAGACTGGGCAAGTTCCGAAGAATACCGCCAAATTAAGCTGGGGAACTACAAGCGGGCTGTAGCTGAGGGTGCGGTTGATGTGAAGTCCCAAACGCCTAACAGTGAGACGGAGGCTTTGCGCCGTCAGATTGAAGAGTTGCAGCGGGAGATCGATCGGCAAAAATCAAAGCGAAACTAAGTTTCGTCGTCCCCAGGCTCTGCTTGGGAACCAGCTAAATGTTTTGTTGAAAATTTACCGGATTTGAGGGAGGGGGAAACGTAAAAGGAAGGTAAACCAGTGAGAGACTTACTCGCAACTCGCCTCCAATCTAAAAACTGTCCCCTCCTTTCGGAAATCTGTATCTGGGGAGGTGTAGTTTAAATCAAGAGAAGCTTATAAATCAACGGGGCTAAAAAAAATGATTATTGATAACGCAATGAATACTAAGAAGCCAACTTCTAATTTTTTCGGCAATGTGGGAAAAGTCGCGATCGCCCTGACTCTTCTGGCTGCCGGCATGGCATTTACAAATCCTGGGAGAGATCAATACCTAACTTATGCTTCCGGCGTACTCCAAACCGAGTTGGAAAACACTGTGTGCAAAGATTCTCGCGTGCCGAAAGCTTTGGGCGGCATTACAGATACTTTGATCGGCAGTTGCAAGAATTTGCTGACTTCGCAGCGGGGCACGATCGAAAGCTTGCTCGACAATACAACGCAGCGTCAGAATTTAGGCGTTGTCAGCATTTATACAACTGAACTGGGCAAAAAAAGCTATCAAACGGTTGGAGCTTTTGGTAATTTTGTGACGCTGCCACCTAGTTCTGAAAATGCTCAAAATTAGAGTCAAATTAAGTTCAATTGCCGAAACCGGGTTTTTTAGAAAGCCCGGTTTTTGCTTACGTAATTCTCTCTCAGTAAATCTCAATAAATTCGGAGAGCAATAGCACATATTTTTAATTATGCCAACTATTAGAGACAAAATATTAAGTTTTCTTAAAGAAGAAAACTTATTGTCCCACTTAATATTAACATTAACGCTATAAAGTTTGATGTTTAACAAATAAGCAGATGGCAATGCAATTAAGTAAGGGTGAGAGATTTAATATTTCTAAAGAAGCGCCCGGTATAAAAAAAATGGCGATCGCCCTCGGTTGGCAGGTGACAGAGGCAGGACAAAGCTACGAGATAGATGTCTCTGCCTTTATGCTAGGTGCTGACGGCAAAATACCTAACGATAAATATTTTATCTTTTACAATAATCTGCAATCCTTTGACAGTTCGGTACTGCAATCGATTCCTGAGAAAAACAACCGAAGTCAAGAGAATAAGACTATTTACGGCGTTATCTTAGAAAGAGTTAATCCTGAAATTGAGGAAATAACTTTTGTTGTCACTATTCACGAAGCAGAGAAAATCCAGGCAAATTTTAGCAATATCAAAAATGCTTTTATCAAAATTATCAATTTGGATACGGGAAGCGAACTGGTTCGGTATGAATTAAAAGAGAATTTTTCGCGAGAGACTGCTGTAGAATTTGGTCGTTTGTATAGAAAGAATGGAGAGTGGAGATTTCAGGCGGTAGGAGCAGGATATCAGGCAGGATTGCAGAGTTTTGTTGACAAGTATTGCAGCTAAAGTAGTAATAATATTGCTCCAATTAATCACGAGTTGGCAGCGGTCACAGCAGCAGATGATTTGCAGTTCCCGGCTGGGGAGTTGGAGGTGAAGCCAGAACCGGAAGCGGAACAGTCTCGTCTGGAGCATTTGGTAACTTTGTTAACTTGCTACCTTGTTTTGAAAATGCTCCAAACCAATGTCAAATTAAGTTCAATTGTAGAAACCGCTTGGGAAGAAAGCCCGGTTTTCACTTAGGTAATTCTCTCTAAGTAAATCTCAATAAATTCAGATACAGACACCAGATATTTTTAATCAAGCCTGCGATTAGAGAAACTCTGTTAAATTTCATTAATTAAAGAACTTCTTATGCCACTTAACCTTAAGATGAGTAGTATAAATTTTTATCTTAAACAAATAAGCAGATGGCAATGCAATTAAGTAAGGGTGAGAGATTTAATATCTCTAAAGAAGCGCCCGGTTTAAAAAAAATGGCGATCGCCCTCGGTTGGCAGGTGACAGAGGCAGGACAAAGCTACGAGATTGATGTCTCTGCTTTTATGCTAGGTGCTGACGGCAAAATACCTAACGATAAATATTTTATCTTTTACAATAATCTGCAATCCTGTGACGGTTCGGTGCTGCAATCGATTCCTGACAAAAATAACCGAGGTCAAGAAAAGAAGACTATTTACGGCATTATTTTAGAGAAAATTAATCCTGAAATTGAGGAAATAACTTTTGCGGTCACTATTCATGAAGCAGATAAAATTAAAGCCAATTTTAGCGAGATCAAAAATGCTTTTATCAAAATTACCAATTTGGATACGGGAAGCGAACTGGTTCGGTATGAATTAAAAGAGAATTTTTCGCGAGAGAGTGCTGTAGAGTTTGGTCGTTTGTATAAAAAGAATGGACAGTGGAGATTTCAGGCGGTAGGAGAAGGATATCAGGCAGGATTGCAGAGTTTGGTGGACAAGTATTACAGCGGAAATAGCAATAATATTTCTCCCATGAGTAGCGAGTTGACAGCGGGAACAGCAGCAGATGATTTGCAGTTGCCGGCTTGGGATTTGGAGGTGGATTCAGAACCGGAAGCGGAACACTCTCGTCAGACTCGAAGGGTACAGCCATCACGAATTAACAATCAAGTTAATAATAATTCGCGAAGTCGCAAAATACCCGCAGCTTTATTAGCAGGTTTAGGGGTTTTGGTGTTGGGAACAAGTGTAGGGACGATCGCGTTTATGCGATCGGGAAATGAAACGCTGAAGCAAGCGAAAATACTGGCAGTGGAAACGCAGAATGCAGGGAAAGCCACCGATGTAAATCTGCTCAGAAGTTTCGATAAACGACTTAAAGAAACGATCGCGAATTTAGAGAAAATTCCTAACTTTCCCGGCTTTGGATATCAACAAGCTAGAGCTGATTTGCTTAAACTGCGCCCGAGTTTGGTTCCTGTACAGCAAAACTTACAGGCGGCAGAAAGTCTAGCAACGGCTCAAAAATTGGCGATGGAAGCTGCTGTGGTTGTGCAAAAACCGCCTCATCCGATCGAAGTTTGGCAGCAGTCGCAAAGTAAATGGCAACAGGCGATCGCACTTTTAGAAGCGATAGATTCACGTACACCTGTTTATAATCTAGCTCAAAATAAGTTATCTAATTACCGAGCCAATCACGCTGTGATCAGTCAAAGAGTTGCGATCTCTCAAAAAGCTGCAAATTTTAGCAACCAAGGTTCTTTGAAAGTTCAAAAGGGAGATGTTCCGGGGGCGATCGCAAATTTTACTCAAGCTTTAACGCTGAATCCCAACATACCTCAAGCTTACCTCGGATTGGGGATTGCTACGTCAAAACAGGGAAACAAGCAGCAGGCAATTTACAATTACGAGCGAGCGCTGCAATTTAATCCTAACTTGGCAGAAGCTTATTTCGGTCGCGCTCAAGCATACTATGAATTGGGAAACAAGCAACAGGCGCTCGGGGATTACGAACAAGCTATTCGCGTTAATCCTAATTATGCTTTGGCTTATTTGGAACGAGGTGCTATTCGCTGTATGTTGGGAACAAAATCGCCAGCCGTATCAGATTTTCAACAAGCGGGAGAACTTTTCTTAAAGCAGGGAGACGGAAATAATTACAAATTAGCGCAAAGCTTTATTAATGATTGTCAAGAACCGAGTGCAGAGTCTGCAATATGCGATTATCGAAGGAACATAGACTCCTTCGGCAGACCCTGCGGTCGCTCTGTTAATGTTCCGATTATAATTAGAAGAAAATCCCCGACTGCTACCTCAAACTCTGAGTCTACTGATGTTAAAAGCAATAGCAGCGTTGAAAAAATATTGCCTGCATATTCTGATAGCAGCAGCACAAGAACTCGCAGCAGGAGAAGAAGTAAAAGGTAAATGGCTGTTGCATTAGTCAATATAGGAACCGCCAAGACGGTTAGGACGTTGTTAATGGCTGAAATGATGGATTTTATTGCTTCTTCCTTCTTGCTTTTTCCTTCTTGCTTCTTCCTTCTGCTATAGATGACAAAATCTGCTGGTAAGCATCGATGGTTTGTTGGGCGATCGCCTCCCAGTTATAATGCTTTTTGGCATACTCTTGGCCGTTCAATCCCCGGCGTTGGCATTCCTGTGGATTGAGAAGTGCTGATTTGATTGAATTGGCGATCGCCCCTACTTCCAAAGGCCCCACCCAACCAGCTTCTGCTTGCTGTATGTCTTCCGCAATATGTATGCGATCGGAAATCGCGACAGGTACACCGGCGGCCATCGCTTCTGCTACAGCAATGCCAAAGTTTTCGTAATAAGAAGGCAATACAAATAAGTCGGCTTTTGTCAATAGTTCAACTTTTAAATCACCGCTCACAAAGCCAGTTATTGTTGTGTATTTTGCTAAGCGTGAATTATGAATTTGTACTTTAATTTGTGTTTCATAATCAGCATCTTGGGGATTTGAACCAGCTAAAATAAAGTGAAACTCCATGCCCGATGCCAAAATACTTTCTAATGCTGGAATTAACAAATCCAGCCCTTTTTTCGGTTCAATTCGCGACATAAATAAGATGATTGGCACTTCAGATTCCCGCAATCTCTTAGGAAACAAACCTGCTGTCACCCCCAATGGAATCACCAAATCCAGTGGCACAGGCATCTTGCCTGTGAAGTCCAAATCCCGTGGCACAGGCATCTTGCCTGTGGAGTCCAAATCCAGTGGCACAGGCATCTTGCCTGTGGAGTCCAAATCCCGTGGCACAGGCATCTTGCCTGTGGAGTCCAAATCCAGTGGCACAGGCAAGATGCCTGTGCAGTCCAAATCCCGTGGCACAGGCATCTTGCCTGTGGAGTCCAAATCCAGTGGCACAGGCATCTTGCCTGTGAAGTCCAAATCCCGTGGCACAGGCATCTTGCCTGTGAAGTCCAAAGCCCGTGGCACAGGCATCTTGCCTGTGAAGTCCAAATCCCGTGGCACAGGCATCTTGCCTGTGCTACCCAAACCAAATCTTTCTGAGATTTTAGCCTCTTCTTTACTTGTGAAGTGAATTGCTGCTGCCCCTGCTAAATTAGGGCGTTCTAAAAGCGTGGCATAAATCTGTTTCAAGCGCTTTTTTTTCTGCAAGTCGGCGGGGTCAAGCATACCGCAGGGACGCATAATATATGGCAACTTGTGATATCTAGCAATTGTAGCAGCGAGGGTAGTTACTGGCGAGAAAAGAGCGTGAATGTGAGCGAGGTCAAATTGTCGCGCATTTTGATTCAACCACTGCAATAACGAGAGAGAAAACTTATATCTACGAAACGGAGAACAGCGGAAATAAATAATCTGATAGCCGTTTTGTTGTATTGGTTGATTTAGAGGAACATCTAAGGGAAGTTGACCGATATCTCCGTTAGAATCTGTGGTGATAATCGTCACATCAATGTTTTTTGCCGCGAGGGCCGCAGACAGTCCGAGTACCATTTGACTCGGCCCGCCGTAGACGAGGGAAATTGAGGGGATAATTTGGAGAATTCGCATGGTTAGCACTTGGTGTTAGCTGAGGTAGCTGGTTGTGTTATTATAGAAAGAATTGCAAAATTTGCACGTTATACTAATTTAGGCGATCGGAGGCAAGTTATGCTGATTGGATTCAGCGTCGGCAACTACAAATCTTTTAAAGAAACTGTCACCCTCAGCATGGTAGCTTCGTCAATTACTGAGGAAGAGAAAGAGCTGGACGAAAATAATGTATTCCCCATTAATGATAAGTTAAGCTTACTCAAAAGTGCTGCTATTTATGGAGCTAACGCCAGTGGTAAGAGCAACATTGTTGCTGCAATTTACTTTATGAAATGGTTTGTCCTCAACTCATCCAAAGAAACGCAAGTTTCAGACGCGATCGATATTGAAGCATTCAGGCTAAGTACGGAGACAGAAAAAGAGCCGTCTTTCTTTGAAATCGTTTTTCTACTAGAAGACAAAACTTTTAGGTACGGTTTTGAGGTGAACGCGCGGGAAGTTGTTTCTGAGTGGCTATTTCAAGCCGATGACAGTGAAGAAAAAATGATTTTTGAACGGGATTTTGATAATTATATATTAGATGATTTCCCAGAGGGACAAGGCATTAGCGATAAAACCCGAATTAATGCTTTATTTCTTTCTGTAGTCGCACAATTTAATGGTAAAATTTCTGGCAAAATATTGCTGTGGTTCAGTAAAACTTTGCAATTGATATCAGGCTTGCAAGATACACAATACCGCGAGGCAACTTTAGAGTCTTTTGAGAACGATCGCCACAGACATGATATTATTGAATTTATCAAGAAATTAGACTTAGGGATTGCTGATATTCAAATCAACAAGTATATTTCCCAGAAAACCGCTATGTTCGGTATATATGAAGTAGGCGTGAAAACAGTTCACCGGAAATATGATGCTGATGGGAAACAGGCTGCTATAGAATTATTTGATATCGAAACGCACGAATCCGAGGGAACCAACAAACTATTTGCATTAGCAGGCATTCTCCTGGATACTTTAAGAACAGGAAAAATTTTATTAATTGATGAACTTGATGCCAGACTGCATCCGCTGATTACTCGCGAATTAATCTGCTTATTCAATTCTAACGAGACTAATCCGCACAACGCACAGCTTATATTCACTACACACGACACAAACTTGCTCAGTAGTAAAAGTTTTCGCAAAGATCAAATATGGTTTACCGAAAAAGATAACAAGGGCGCTACTGATTTGTACTCTTTGGTAGAGTATAAAGTCGGAAAAGATGCCTCATTCGAGCGCGATTACATTATCGGCAAGTATGGCGCTATCCCTTTTATTGGTAATTTTAAAGAACTAATAGGTGAACTTCATGAGTAAAAAAAGTTCGTCTAGAAGCAAGATTGATTACTACAATCGAAAAGATAAAAGTAGAAGATGGTTTTTAATCGTGTGCGAAGGTGAGAAAACAGAACCCGACTATTTTAGAAGTTTCCCGGTAGACACAAATGTAATTAGGGCTTGCTGAATAAGCGCCAAAAGCTGACGGACCTGGATTATTCGAGCGGGCGATCGAGAGAAGTGTGCAAGAAAAACGGCTAAAATAGATCAAAAGTCGTGCATCACCACCTGCGATTGTGTACAGAAAAGCTGAGCTTGCTCCAAGTCCCCCATCCGAGTTTGAACTACCCTTTGGAGGAAGGTTGTCATCAGACAACCGTTGGGTGAAAATGGCCGAACTAATCCCGTGGTCAGAATTTGAATCAGAATATGCTGAAAACTTCCCCACAGAAAAGGGCGCACCAGCCAAATCCTTTCGGATGGCATTGGGGGCGTTAATTATTAAAGAAAAGCTGGGAATTAGCGATCGCGAAACGGTAGAACAAATCCGTGAAAACCCCTATCTACAATACTTTATCGGTCAATCAAACTACAGCAATGAAGTCGCATTTGATCCATCCCTATTAGTACACTTTCGGCAAAGAATTAGTCCGAACCTAATTAATAAAGTGAACGAACGGATGGTTGAAAAAATGCGAGAAATCACGGCAGTCACACCCGAAAAAAAAAAGGATTCGGACGGCAAAAATGAGTCCCCCAATCGCGGTAAACTAATCATAGATGCAACCTGCGCCCCAGCCGACATTAGTTATCCGACAGACTTAGGACTATTAAACAGAGCCAGAGTTCATACAGAAAAAATCCTAGACATCCTGTATAAACAAATCAAAGAAAAAACCCCTAAAAAACCAAGAACCTACCGTAATAAGGCTAGAAAAGACTACTTAGCAGTAGCGAAACAAAGACGACCCACACGCAACAAAAGAAGACAGGCAATTAAAAAACAACTCCAATATATCAAAAGAAACCTAGGTCATATTGAACAGCTAATTGATTTAGGTGCCACCCTAGAAGGTTTGAATAAAAAGCAATATAAAACCTTGCTAGTCCTCACAGAAGTCGCTCGCTTTCCAACAGTGGTTGTTTGACAACGATAAACAGAGTATTCAGGATAGAATAGT
>NZ_JAUBUJ010000032.1:11475-76589 GCF_036705405.1 Microcoleus sp. B13-B6 | reverse complement strand
AGCCGTGTGCGGTGAAAGTCGCAAGCACGGTTTTGTAGGAGAGATGGTAGGGGACACCCTGCCATCGACTCTCTAACTAATTTGGAATTATATCCGATCGACTTCCGTAGGGGCGGGTTCACCGACAATATTTGGCTAAAACCAACAATCTCATAAACCCGCCCCGTCCATACAATTCCGATACAACCGGATTTGATATAAAAAGGTAAAACACATGGGAATTAACCTACAAAAAGGACAGCGCATCTCGCTTTCCAAAGAAGCGCCAGGGCTAACAAAACTGATGTGCGGATTAGGGTGGGATGTGGCGAAACGCTCCGGTGGAGGTTTGTTTGGGGCTTTTAGCAGTGCTCCAGATTATGACTTGGATGCCTCAGTGATTTGTTTAGATCAAAATGGCAAAGTGAATAATAATGCCAACATCATTTATTTTAGCAATCTCTCCCACCGTTCAGGAGCTATTACACATCTAGGTGATAATCGCACAGGGGCGGGAGACGGGGATGACGAGCAAATACTCATCGATTTATCTCGGATGCCTTCGGAAATTGTAAAACTGGTTTTCACAGTTAACATTTACGATTGCACGGCACGTAAGCAAGACTTCGGACAAGTTCAAAATGCGTTTGTGCGTTTGGTTAATACGTCTAATAATCAAGAACTCGCAAAATACAACCTATCAGGTTCTGAATACAAAGGCATGACGGGGATGCTGATGGCAGAAATCTACAAGCATAATAATGAGTGGAAAATGGCAGCCATCGGTAACGGTGTTAAGGTTAATGGGTTACAGGAACTTGTGAAAACCTATGCTTAACAACTCGCTCAATACCTAGATGCTTTATACTTGCTGGAATCAGACACTGAATCAATGTCTCTGTACGATCGCCTAGACCTAACCAAACACAATCGCAAGCTAAAACTCCCCCTCTCTCAACGGCTAAACCTGACTAGAGCCCCCAAACTCCGCTGTCACGGCTGTCGTTCCCGTATCCAGCCTCAGTGGGAGTTTTGCCCTTCCTGTGGAAGAGTTCTAATTGATAAGGATAGCGATTTCCGCCGTTGTATTTGGGTAGATGTATCAGGAATGGATGTCGCACCCGAAAATAAAGAAGCGATATTTTCCTTACTGATGGACGCTTTCTCCAAACTCTACGGCGCATTTAGAAGCGTCAAGGTATTTTTGACATCCGATCCCCCCGATCGCAAAGAGTGGGGCGAAGATTTTACTCATGTTTATATATTCGTTGATAGCCAGCCGGTTGACTATCTCGGCGTGGCTAGCTTCAAATCGGGAATGGTTACAGATCGGGCGATTATTCGGATTGACCAAGTATTCTATGCTTCTTGCAATGCCAGCCTTAGTCTCAATCAACTATCTAACTTAATTGCAAATACCATTGCCCATGAAATAGGACATACACTCGGACTCGATCATTCTGCACTTCCGACCGATGTCATGCACAATGGACTCGTTCATAGTGTTCATAGTTTAATGCCTCCCTCATTTCACGCAGAGCAAATAAACTCAATGAACAATGCTATTCGCAGATATAAAGCCTTGAATAATTGATTGGCTAGAACCAACCATAAAATAGCTGAATTTAGAGATCGAATTCCCCAGGATTAATGCCCACAGCATGGCAAGCTTCTTTGACAACCTTCTTTTCATCTTTGTCAAAATTACCATCCGCACCACCGATAATAATGCCAATTTGGATGACGGCACGACCTTGGTCTAGTTTTTTATTAAGTTTCCCTATCGCTTGGATAGCCTCAATTTTACCAAAATCGAAGTCTTGTGATAGCTTCTCACAATAAAAATCAAATTTTTGCTTCAACTCCGACGCCGGAAAAATTTGGAGTGTTTGATTGGAAATTATTAGAGCAGCCGTTTTTTGTCTTTCCTCGGTATTGATAGTGCCATCAGCAGCAGCAATCAATGCACATATTGCCATTGAGGCATCAGCAAAATCATTGTTTTTAAACTTGGAAATATTGGTTTGCAGAGAATCATTGATTTGTGATACGTTCTGCTTTAATTTCTCCCAGAAAGTCATTTTTTCTCCTGTTTGGTGAATGAGATATGAGGTTTATGACCGGAGTCACAGTAATCTAAGCTGCTCTTAACTTGCCCAGCAATTGCCAGGCCCTGTAAGACCCTTAAGTTGATGAATTACACTCCTGTAGTGTATCATGGTTCTTGAGTTTTTAGATTAATCAAGTCTATCTTCATAACTAATCGCTCTTTCACAGGTTTTTTCGTGGTCTATCTTACTTAATAATTAATCGCTCTTTCCAGAGTATCTTGTAACTGAAGTTCTAACGGTCGGTCAGAGCGAATTTTCAAACCCGGTAAATCGTGTTTGACTAACGTTTTGTCGCCGGTTTCAGCAGTTGCCAACGGCCAGAGCACCCAGCGGCTGCCAGGGGAAAGAGTGCTTAAACTTGCAGAGTTTTGAGTCAACCAAATTATCGGCAGTTTCGACCGATTATCGATCGCATCTTCCCCAGCATTAACCGCCGCTAAAGTTTCCAAAACTACCCGGTTCCCCGATACGAGTCCAGTTCCGGCAGTCCAAAGTTTGACGTTTAACAGGCGCTTGCTAGCATAGAAGTAAAGAGACGCAGCTACTGTCACGGCTCGTTCAAATTCTTCTGGCTGCCACGCCGCAGCGCTGTCGAGAGCAATAATAATTTCTTGACCCCCGGCTGCAACTTCTAACTCTCTCACCCGCAGTTCTCCGTAGCGGGCACTGGTGCGCCAGTGAATCAGGCGGGTGGGGTCTCCGTGGCGGTAAGGTCTCAGGTTGCGGGTGAGGCCTTCGGTAGCAGTTTGCGATCGACTACGATTGTAAAATTGCGGGCTGTCTTCTTGACCGATGCGATCGATCAAAGGACAAGTGCTCAACGGCAAAACTTGTGGATACACAACCGCCACCGCTTTGACTGGGCGGCTGCGTCGGCACCAAAACAACCCTAAAGGCGCCGCCGTCCTCAAGTTTACCTCTTGCCACCGATAGACGCCGCGCTGCCGGACTTCCAGATAGTATGTATGCCTGTATATACTGTTAGGCTCTATGACTTCGATCGGGCGGACAACCGGTTCTCCCAATACAAACGGCAAGATGTCTATCACTTGCAACAAAGTCTTAGGTTGGCGGGCGCGATTTTCGATTTCTAGTTCGACGGTGATTTGATCGCCCGCACTCACCGGTTCGATCGGGCGGCGACGGACTTCCAGCGAACGGAGCGATTTTCCCGGCAAAACCGCCGCTACTCCCAACAGCGCCAAACCCCCACCGCTGAGCACGTACAGCCACCCAGACATTGTATTAGTCGCTGACCCAAAAAAGAAAACCGTCATCCCCGACAGTAGCCAACCCGCGTAGGCAGGGGTAACAGCACGATTTTCGAGCCAGTCGGCGATTTTGTGACCGATGTTCATAAAAAAAGTTCGGTAAGTGGGAAACGAGCGAGACTTTAGTCCTGAGAGGAAAACGACCCGGCGATTTCAATCGCCTTGAATCCCCTTTCGGGGTTGGAGAGGTATGGTTGCCTCCCCGGTGAGGTATGGCTGCCTCAATCTCCCTTTCGGGGTAATGTTCGCTTTGCCACTGTTATAAAGGCTTGTTCGGCTTACAGCACTGTTTCAGGGACTTTAAAACTGTTTAACTGTAAACAACAGAGCGGAAAACTAGCGTCGCATTCACCGGTGTTATGACCTAAATAACGTAGTCAGCTAAGACTTAGGCGGGTCAGTACAGCTTGCTTGATCTCTCTTACAAGCTCAGTGGCTTTAGCCCGCTCGTTACTGACAGGAGTTGAAATTGTTAATTACTCGATCGCCCCATCAAGCCTAATTGTAAAATATTCTCAGCATTTAACACCGAATTAGCTGCGAGCGATAAAATTAGAAATCGGGCCTTTTTTCGCAATTAATACATTGACCGCGCCCAACAACGGATACAAGCCCCAACACTCGCTTTGTGGAGATACCCCAATTTTAGAGCTTAGTTCAAGCTCCCAGATTAATCTGTCGAGTAAATCTAAAATCTAAAATCTAAAATCTAAAATCGATTGACTGGAGACCAAAAAATGAACCCATTAAACAATCCTACACCCCTTCAACCAGAGGCTCAAGGCCGCCGACGAACACCGCCCCCGCCCCCGCCCTTGGCTGCAACTCCCGCGCCGCCTCCACCTGCGCCGAGTGCGCCCCCCGCAGCCCAGCAGCAGCGGCCTGTCGAGACACCCGTCAGTACGATCGAACAAATGGTCAGAGATGCCCATGCAGCGAGCGCTTCCGACATTCACATCCGAGTCGGCCAAGTACCTCGATTTCGGATTCGGGGCGTGATGCAAGTAGCAACTAACCACCCCAAAGTAACCCCAGAAATTTTTGAACATTACCTAGCCGAAATTCTCACCCCCGAACAGCGAAAACAGTTTGCAACTACCAAGGAATTAGACTCAGCAATTTTTTACCCTGGCTTCGTGCGGTGTCGGCTAAACTGTTTTGATTCTCTCAGCGGCGGTGCCCTAGTATTGCGGTTGATTAGTTTGGAAATACCTACTATCGATTCCTTGAGGTTGCCAGAAGTTCTCAAAAATATCATTTTGCGATCGCAGGGATTAATATTGGTTACGGGGCCTACCGGTTCGGGGAAATCGACAACCGTAGCTGCGATGATCGACCACCTCAACCAGATGGAGCAAAAGCACGTAGTTACAATTGAAGACCCGATCGAATTCATTCACCCTTCAAAAAAATGCTTGGTCAGCCAGCGGGAAGTCGGCTTGCATACCCACGAGTTTCAGCAGGCTTTGCGGGCTGTTTTGCGGGAAGATCCAGATGTAATTCTGATCGGGGAAATGCGCGATCGCGTTACCATCAATACAGCGTTGCAAGCCGCTCAAACTGGTCACTTAGTATTGGGAACTCTCCACACTCGCAGCGCCATTAACGCTATTAACCGGTTGTTGAACCTCTACCCGCCCGAGGAACAACAGGCGATGCGGATTCAAATTTGCGATTCTTTAGTGGCGGTAATTGCCCAACTTTTGCTGCCAACAGTTGACAACCGTCGAGTAGCAGTTCACGATATTTTGGTGAATACACCTGCCATGCACGATTACTTGATGAAAGGTGCTGATGATGAAGCTTTCCGATTAATGGAGCATGATACTTACGAAGGAATGCAGATTATCAACCAGGGTCTTTACAAACTCGTGCTTGAAGGCAGAGTGACGATCGAAGAAGCAGCCAAAACTTCTCCCGAAGCCAGCGATTTAGACCGTCGCTTGCGAACAGGAGGCTACGATGTTGGGGACGCTCGTGGCTTTGAAGGCAGCAAAAAAGAACGCATTGTTCGCGCCTAGTAGCAGCACCCATACAGGGGTAGGCACAGCAGGACTACCCCACCCATCAAGTAACAAGATTTTCAGCAGACGAAAATATTTGATGAGGGCTTTCATGCGTATTTTTACTTAAAATCTCCCTTTATTTAGTAACAAAAAATACATTTTCATTAAATAGTAAAATGCTATAATCAATGCCGAGTGTATTGTTAAGTTTTTTAAACCTAGACCCTACTTTACATAAACTTTAAAATTGCGTGAAAACTCGCAGGTTATTGCAAAGAAATAGTAAAGATATGTTCCGAGTATTGCCAACACTCAACCATTTAAGTATATAGTTGTAGTGACCAATTTTGGACAGAGAACATTCCGACTTTGCCGATATTTGCCGATCGCAAAAGTAAGCAGGTTAAAAAAGCGCTTAATAAAACTACAAGCAGAGCCGAGGGCGTGTCTTTCCGATCAAGTAGCTTTCCGTCGAAAAAATCCTAAAACTAAGCAGACTTTTAAAGATTCTGTCCCTCTAAAATTTGTTTAACAACGCGCTTATCAGCAACCGTATTTCTAGAATTTAAAGGAGCAAAAAAAGTGAAGAGTGCATTTAACCAAAGAGAATTGTTTGAAGGTGCCAGCAAAGCGGAAATAATTGAGCGCATCCAGCAGCTAGTTCCCCCCGGTTCCCCGGAACCCCAAGATCCAGAAATCCTCGCAGCCTTACAAACTCTCACCGCACAGCTAATCGCAGCCTATCAAGCCGACGGACAATTAGAAAGCGAACCTTTTAGCGACGTGCGCGGTCGCACTATTCACCTATACGCATCCGCAGTCAGCAGCCAAATCAACGGAAAAACCATCCTCATCACCGGTGGAGAAGGATGTGTCGGTCGTTTCTTAATCGAAAAACTCCTCGAATTAGGCGCAACTAAAATCATTTCCGCTGACAACGCCCGATGTCACAACCCCGAAGAAAATCTCCCGCTTTTTACCAGAGAAGGTGCTGTAACTTTCTATGCCGCCGACATTCGCAACTTGGAGGCGCTCAAACACATATTTGAGGTAGAAAAACCAGAAATTGTTTTTCACCTAGCAGCCCAACGCCAACCCGGACTAGCTGAAATCAAAATCCGAGAAACAGTTACAACCTGCCTGTTAGGATGTAAACACATCATCCAACTCTGCGAAGAATACGGCGTAGAACACTGCATCTTCTCTTCCACAGGCAAAACATCTCGATATTTTACAACCGAAGTTTACGCCGCCTCCAAGAAGTTTGCCGAATGGCAATTTGCCAAAGCAGCTCAAGAAGGAGATGTGACTTACGGGATGGTTCGCTTTACTCATATGTTGGAAAATAGCTTGTTCTGCGAGCAAATGTCCAAAAAAGTAGAGCAAGGTAAAACTGTGAACGTTCACGCTCCCCACCGCTACGTAACTGCTCAAAATCTTATCGAAGCCGTACATTTATTGCTGAATTCTCTGGTTGTGTCCGTTCCCGGAAAACTCAAATTTGTTGCCGTAAGTAATCTCGGTTGGCCGACAGAAACTTTGGAAGTAGCTCTTTATAAAATTCTTGAATCAGGCAAAAATCTGCCGATTTATTTTCAAGGACTTTTGCCGGGATACGAAGAACCGTTTTTCCTTGGACAGTTTGACTGGAAAAAGCCTACCGACATTCACCTCCTAATTAATGTGTTGGAAGATCCTTTTAGAAGTGTGAACGATACTGGCGACATGGTGACTGTAGAATTAGCTCCTTTTTCTTTGGGCGTGTTAGATAAACAAGTGTCGAAGCTGGAGAGCTTAATCATCGATCCAGATTTCCCCGAAGTGCAAATCAAGCACGCTCTTGTCGCAGCGGAAAAAGAAGTGATTGCTTCCTCTTTTGCGTGGAGTGCCCCTGAAGACTTGTTGAAGATTTTGCAGTGGGGAATCAATCCGAAGAAATTGCAAGGTTACGGAACGGAAATCGCTGACTATAGCGAGATTATCGAACTCCTCCTGCAAGGAATCTGCGGGCGACTTAACCAAGAAGTCTTGCACAGTGCTGGAGTTACTGCAGATGAGTTTGATGACTTAGTTGAGAGTCTTTCTACGCTGGATTTGATTCAAGCAGAAGTGGGATATTTGCGATCCGTGTCGAGATATCTCAGAGAATTTGCGGCCCCCGCACAGTTCACCACCAAAAAATCTGAACCTGTTGCTATCCCCGATGCAGCGTAGCTTGAACATAGTTTTGAGTTGGGAGATTGCTTCCTGAGTGCCCACCCACAGGGGATGAGTTATATCAATTCCGGTTGCAGGAGGGAAATGATTGTTGACAGTTGACAGTTGATTGTTGACAGTTGACAGTTGACAGTTGACAGTTGACAGTTGACAGTTGACAGTTGACAGTTGACAGTTGATTGTTGACAGTTGACAGTTGACAGTTGACAGTTGACTCGATGTCGAAAAACTGAATGGTTGAGTGTTAACTTTTGACTCGATTTTATTATTCCGATGCAACCGGATTTGATGTTAAACATCGACTAAGTATTTAGTTGATTAAAAATAGAACACCCAGAAACCTGGTTTCTTTTAGAAACCGGGTTTCTCCAGTCTGGGCTTGTTTGATGTTTAATTAAATTGAGTGACTTAACCTTGTCAGAATCGACATGATATGATATTATTGGTGGCCACCCAACCGCAATCAAATTAATTTGTAGTGAGGATGCTAGTCCTAGTAGTTTTAGGAGGACTTAAGTTCTCACAACAAATGTGAGAAGGGTGATTTTTTGCGGGCATGATATGATGATACTTTAGATAGCGTGGCGCAGTGAGTTAACAAAGGTGCAATAAGATTCAATAAACTCAATGAACACAATAAATAAAATTAAATTAAGGTACGAGAATTGTGGAAATTAATCAGCTAATGTTCCTATTGATTGATGTTGTGCTATGGGCGATCGCCCTGATCCTTCTAATTCCCGTTGCAGTTCTATTTCTAGAATGCAGTGCAGCTTTTTTGTCCGGCCAGGGCGAGACAGCGGAAACTAAAGCGCCCCGCCCCAAAGTAGCAGTTTTAATTCCCGCTTATAACGAAGCTGCAGGAATTGCCGCCACCATCTCCACTATATTGCCACAGCTAACACCTCAAGACCGCCTGTTAGTGATTGCTGACAACTGCACGGATGCCACGGCAGAAATCGCCCGTAACTGCGGTGCAAGTGCGATCGAGCGCCAAGACACACAACGCAAGGGCAAAGGATACGCGCTGGATTTTGGCTTGCAGTCGATCGAATCAGACCCCCCAGAAGTAGTAATCATGGTTGACGCAGACTGCATCTGTCAGCCAGACTCTATAGAAAAATTAGCCCGGGTGGCAATGGCCGAACAAAGACCCGTACAAGCGACTTATTTAATGGAACAGCCACCCAATCCTACCCCCAAAGATTCCATTTCTGCTTTAGCCTTTCTCGTGAAAAACTTAGTCCGTCCCAGCGGATTAAAACAGTTAGGATTCCCATCCTTACTAACAGGAACAGGCATGGCTTTTCCCTGGTCGATAATTCGATCGGTTTCCCTAGCGAGCGGCAATATTGTTGAAGATATGCAGATGAGTTTGGATTTGGCGATCGCCGGACATCCAACAGTATTCTGCCCCGAAGCAAACGTCACCGGGTGTTTGCCACAGCAGCAGCAAGCAGCCACAAGTCAAAGAACCCGATGGGAACACGGTCACATACAAACATTGTTAACTCAAACTCCCCGCCTGACAGCAGCTTCAGTCGAGCAAAAACGTTTTGACTTATTGGCGATCGCCCTCGACTTATGCGTCCCTCCCCTATCGCTTTTAGTCGCTATCTGGCTAGCTGCTTTTGCCGCCTCTTTACTAGCAGTCATTTTGGGAACATCCCCAATTCCAGCCGTCTTGTTAGCAGTACAAGGATTGCTGATTTTAGTTTCCATTGTCGCCGCTTGGGCAAAATTTGGGCGTGCGAATATTTCTGGCTCAACTCTTTTATCTGTACCTTTTTACATCCTTTGGAAAATCCCTTTGTACCTGGGTTTTATCCTGAAGCGGCAAACTAAATGGGTGCGGACAGAACGCGATGTTTAATATTTAGATTGAGAATTTTTAACCGCAGATATCATATCATTTCCGGTTACACCGGAATGATGTTGACTGTTGACTGTTGACGGTTGACTGTTGACTGTTGAGAGTGAACAGTGAACTCGAATTTACTATTCCGATGCTAACGGATTTGATATCAGCCGATAAACACAGATGAACGCAGATACAATTCTATCTGCGTTCATCTGCGTTTATCGGCGGTTAAAAAACTTATATAAAAACTTAAAAAAAGTTCACTGCTTCACGGGAATTTCAATCACAAACTCAGCCCCTTCACCGGGCGCGGAAAAGCACATTAGCTTCCCGCCGTGTTTCTCTACTACAATCTGATAACTGATACTCAACCCTAAACCGGTACCTTGCCCCACAGGTTTTGTAGTAAAGAAAGGGTCAAATATTCGCGATCGTACTTCCTCCGTCATCCCCCGACCATTATCAGCAATATAAATTCTCACCTTGTTTTGGTCGCATACCTCAGTCCGAATCTCAATCTTTCGCTCAAAGATTGGAGACAAAGGATTTTCTAGTTTGGCAGTTGTCTCCGGTCGCCCAACTCCTAACTCCACTGCATCAATTGCATTGCTCAAAATATTCATAAACACCTGATTTAACCCCGAAGCATAACAATTTACCTTCGGCAGTTGACCGTACTCTTTAACTACCTCAATGCCATGTCCGACTGCATCCTTTTTCAACCTGTGCTGCAAAATTAGCAGAGTCGAATCAATCCCAGAGTGAATATCCACTGGTTTCATCTCGGCTTCATCCAGGCGTGAGAAATTCCGCAGCGACAGCACAATATTGCGAACGCGATCGACCCCAACCTGCATTGATTTTAGAATTTTGGGCAAATCTTCTTGAATAAAAGCGAGGTCAATATCTTCTGTTTTAGCAACAATCTCAGGATTAGCATTCGGATAAGACTCCTGGTAAAGCTCAATCAATCCCAGCAAATCCGAGCTATAATCGTTAGCATGGAGAACATTGCCATAAATGAAATTAATTGGATTATTGATTTCGTGAGCAACCCCCGCCACCAACTGCCCCAAAGAAGACATTTTTTCCGTTTGAATTAGTTGAGTCTGCGTCGATCGTAATTCGGACAAAGTAACTTCCAATTGTGTCGCTTTTTCTCTCAATTGCCCCTCCGACAGTCGCAAAGCATCCTCCGCTAACTTGCGATCCGTAATGTCCTGTATAGTCCCAAATAATTTAATCACCTTACTGCCATCAAAAATAGCTTGCGCCTTAACATAAATATATCTGACAGCTCCATCAGGGCGCAAAATTTTCATCTCATACTCGCAAGGATTTCCTAACCGACTAATCTGCTCTACTGCCTCTAACCACAACTGTAGGTCATCGGGATGAATTTGCTTCCTATGTTCTAAAATAGTGGGTTCTGGTAGTTTAGGGTCAAGACCAAAAATTCGGAATACTTCCTCAGACCAAGTTAATTTATCCCCTTCCAAATCAAATTCCCAGTTGCCGAGGTGCGCCAGTTTTTGAGCTTCTTGCAGCTTAGCTTCTTTAGTCTTTAATTCCTGCGTGCGCTCTTCTACTCTCACCTCCAGCGTCCGCGAATAATCCTCCAACTGTTCCTTAGCCTCCGACAAATTAGCAACAAGTACCGCATTTTCTATAGAGATAGCAGCTTGGGAAGAAAGAATTTTTAAAACCTCCAACCTAGTTGGAGAAAACGCTTCAGTAGCTAAATTATTTTCCAGATAAAGGAGGCCTACGAGTTTGCTTTGATTCAGAATAGGAGTACAAAGCGCAGATTTCACTTGCTGCCTTTTAATATAGGGGTCATCTGTAAATAGACCTTCCCTAGCAGCCTGACTTAAAACTACATCAGAGTGCGTTTTTTCAACATAATTAATCATCGTTATTGGCAAAACCTCTGCAGGAGATACTCTAGGGTCTTGTTCAACTGCAACATCCGAAGACTCCACCGATGCCGCTGCTTTAATCCGCAATTTTCCTTTCTTGGGCATCAGGAGAAAACCTTTTTGGGCCCCAGCATTCTCGATCGCCATTTTCATTAACTTTTCTAACAACTTGTCCAACACAATTTCACTAGCTAGTGCTTGAGATGCTTTAACAACAGTTGTCAAATCCAATAAACTGCTGTGACTGCTGCTAGTGCTATAATTAGTGCTAGTAATAGTTCGATCGCCGCTGGGTCTTGCCGCCGATGCAGGGGGTAAAGACATCGGATACTCAGACTCCAAATGTTTTACCTTGGCGGTTGCTCCCCAGTAAATATAGCCGTAGTAAGCATCTATCAGATAACTCTCAGCCACTTTTTTTCGACCGTTAGCTAGATAAAATTCTGCCGCCCGTTCATTTGCTAGCGCTGCTTCGTGGATGTATTCATTCTTCGAGGATCCTGTCACCGCTCGATCGTAATACAGAGCCGCTTTTTCATATTGTCCCAATACTCGCGCTTTCTCGGCCTCTACTAAGTCATATTTGTGCTGATAATTTCCCGGAGAGTTCAAAGCCCAATGCTTCATTTTTTTCTGAAGCGAAGCAACTTTTTTCAAATGTTTTTTCTGTTCGCTTTTTGAAGCTGTGGGATACAAAGCTAAGAGCGCTAGGGAATAGTAAAAATTGTGGATGGGAACATACATCGTAGACATCGCCCCCTCAGAATAATTTGATGCTGTCACCGCATTTTCAGCAGATATAGCATAATCTTTAAATATATAATTTAGCCACGTTTTATACAAAAACACTACAAATAATACTAAATAATTTTGACCCTCCCTTAATGCTGGCAGCATAGTTTCTTCATTAAACTTTTCGCCCGTCAATAGGCAAGGATTTTTTGTTTTACCTTGCAAATTTAAGACAACTTGCGCCCCAACTTTTGCTTTATAAATCATAGATTCATTCTGATAATTAACCAACATTTGAATATATTGACTCTGCTTAGTCTCCACAGAATCCAGAGGTTCGCCACTCAAAAATATATAATTGCTGTAAAAACTCGCACAATAACAAGCATTACTGATATCTCCCGTTTCTAGTCCGCTCTGAATACCCTCAAGTAAACCGATAAGACTTTCCCTGACCTGCTCAGACCAGTGACGGATAAAACCATTAAAAGTTAGTGAAACTTGAGAGTTGTGCAAGTTGGTGTGGAATCGTTCTAAAAGTGCCAGGGCTAGTTGACCGTATCGGTATCCAGAATTCATATCACCTAATACTGCACAGTGAATCAGCCCGTAACTTCCATACCCGTGACTAGACAGCGGCGCATTCCCGTACTTAAGAGAAAGAATAACCATCTTAAAGGAGATCAGTGGGAACATATCGGGTGCTGTTACAGAAGCAGCCGGACACATATTCGTTAAAATCCGTATAGCCGCAATTTTATGAATGTCAGTCATTGGTGGCAACTCAGCTAAATCCTCAATCCGTTTGTTTCCCACAGCTAATTTTGTCCGTATTAGCCCCATAAAAATATTTAATTTAGTTGGTTTTTGAGGGAGATAGACTCCCAGCATTTTCAAAGCTTTTAGAGCTATATCTAGCGAAGCTTGGGATTGATTTTGATTAAAGTAGAAACTAACTTTTAGCTCATAAACCTTGACTTTTTCGAGCAAATTTGTGGCGCGTAATATAATAACTTCTGATAACTGGAACGCTAGCTCAAAATCGGTATTTATATAGGACGATTCCAGCGCTTCGGTATGGAGTTCCATTATTAAATCGTAGTGACTCTGCCAAGCTTGTTCTGGTAGAAGTTCTAGACCTACATTAAAATATTTGAGTGCTGCTTCATAGGCGGCAGAACTCTTAGCTTTTTTGCCTGCTATGAGATTAAAGTTAGCTAGTTCATATCGCTGTTCATCATTTGTGATAAATTCCACCCCGATATTGAGTTGGTTGACAATATCAAAGATATTTTCTGCTATTTCCGATGCCGTAGGGGCGGTGCCCCCGTGCCCGCCCTGCAATAGCAGGGAGCCGATTTTTAAGTGGGTTTGTTTTTTCTGGGAGTCAGGGATGAGAGAATAGGCGGCTTGCTGTACGCGATCGTGCAAAAACCTGTAATCAATTGAGCGTTGCATAATTGCGGGATGATTTTGATTGTTTTGTGGGATGGGCCTCCCACCCCTCCCGTGTGTTTTCACGATTTCCTCATCAAGCATCGGAATTTTGTAAGCATCGCTCATTGGCAAAATTAAACCAGCTTGAAGTGCATCCCATAAATCAGCCGCCGTTTCAGAACCGGATTTTTCTCTAACAATTGCCAAATTTTCTAAATTAAAACGGTTGCCCATACAAGCCGCTAATTTTAATACTTGCTGCGTCTCCTCCGGCAGTTGTTGAAGATTCCGAGCAACTAATTCAACGACACTGTAATCTGCAATGCCAGCGGCTTCAATTTCCGTGATGTCCCACTGCCATGCACCAACAGGGAAATCAAAAACTAACATTTGTTCTGAGTGAATAGTTGAAAGAAGTTGAGTTATAAAAAATGGATTTCCGCCAGTTTTATTAAAAATTAACTCGCTCAAAAACTTTAACTTTTCAGTTTGATTACCCAAAGTATCGCATACTAGCTCAGTGACGCTGCTCAAATCTAAACATGGGAGGATAATGTGATGCACAGCAGCACCAGTCTGTTGAATTTTATCGACAGTTTGAACTAACGGATGAGTCGAATTTACTTCGTTATCTCGATAGGCCCCTATCACTAAAAAATATCGGCTATCCTGGTCAGTAACTAATTCCTGAATCAATTTTAAGGAAGCTAAATCTGCCCACTGCAAATCATCCAGAAATAGAACTAAGGGGTGTTCTGTTTGGGCAAACACCTTCAAGAATTCTTTGAACAATCGATTAAAGCGATTTTGAGATTCTGTCGGCCCCAATTGTGGAACACCAGGCTGCGAACCAATTATTAGTTCGACAGAAGGGACAACATCAATAATAATTTGACCGTTTTGACCTAGCCTCGACAAAAGCTTTTCTTTCCAAACTGCCAACTCGTCTGAGCTTTTTGTTAATAACTGCTGCATCAATGACTCAAAGGCTTGAGTCAGTGCAGCATAAGGAATATCTCGCTTAAATTGGTCAAACTTGCCAGCTATAAAATAACCCCGCTGCCTGACAATTGGTTTGTGAATTTCACTGACAACTGAGGTTTTGCCAATGCCTGAGTAACCGCTTACCAACACCATCTCTGTTTTACCAAAGCTGACTCGCTCGAATGATGCCATCAAATCAGCGACTTCTTGTGTGCGGCCGTAGAGTTTTTGGGGAATCAAAAATTGACCGCATTTGTCAAGTGTCCCTGGAATGAAATTTTCTATTTTGCCAGTAGTTTGTAGCTGAGTTAGACAATTTTCCAGGTCTGCTTTTACTCCAAAGGCACTTTGATATCGGTCTTCCGCATTTTTAGCTAATAGTTTCATGACAAGAGATGAAATTATCTGCGGGACTTCATTGTTTAGTTGATGGGGAGGAACTGGCGTCACCGCAATGTGGCTGTGAATTAATTCTAGCGGGTCGGTTGAATTAAAGGGCAACTCTCCGGTCAGCATTTCATAAAAGGTGATGCCTAGAGAGTACAAGTCAGTTCGGTAGTCGAGGTCTCGGTTCATCCGACCAGTTTGCTCTGGGGATATATAGGCTAGAGTGCCTTCTAGCACGCTGGTATTGCTATTTTGGTGGACTTCTCTAGATAGGCGCGTTGCCATGCTAAAGTCGGTGATTTTTACTTGTTGAAAATCTGGGGTAATGATAATATTTGATGGTTTTATATCTTTATGAATAATCTGGTTTTGATGCACTTCTCCGAGAGTTTGAGCCACTTGAATAGCCAGCGGCAAAAACTTCTGAATTTTAATATTTTTACCCGCGAGATGGTGTCGGAGAGATTGACCGCCGCAATCTTCTAAGATCAGGGCGAAACTGTTTTTATATTTTTCTAAGCTATGGGGTTTGACAATCCCTTCGAGTTGGAGATTCGAGCTAATTTTGTATTCATGTCTCAAACGGGTAATTTCTTCTATTGTGGGGTACTCAGTATTGAGTGTTTTAATAATGACTGACGCTCGATCAGATTCCCTGACTGCGCGATAAATGATGGACTTCACACCAAGTTGAACAACTTCTGTGATTTTGTAACCGGGAAGTGCATTCATGGTTTTTATTCTGTGACGAAGTTTTGGGTTAACATTGCGCTTGATATCGATCGGAGCGCGGGCGGATCGTACTTAAGTATTTTTTGTAAATGGGGTAATTGGGGATACTTTAAAATATCAGTAATTACTCAGGGATTTTTTAGATAGCGTGATGCCTAAACTTTGAAAGTGCCCGGACGGACAGCCGAACATCTGGTTTGAACTCCGACTTAATCATGTACGGTCTGACACCTCACCGAATTGATTGCAATATTGTAACAAATTCTGTGATGCCGATCGCACACATGACAGACTGATCCCTATAACTTCAAGGTTTAGCTCTAGCTTTGAGCCTTGTCACCAAGAAAAAATGGGACGCCCGGGGCTGGAAAACATTGGTTTAGGCGATCGACAATACAATCTAATATGACCTGCATCATAAACAAGCATGATTCAGATCATAGATTGAGAATGATCAACTTGCTACCATGTTGCCATCATCAGGTGCATCCCCATGGAAGAAGTCCTAGCATTGATTGAAAAGAAGAAGCACGAATTTGCTAAATCTGGGCTATTTGAGTTTATGCGAGACAAAAGTATAAACCCAAGACAACGCCTAGCTTTCGCTCCCTGCATTGCTCCTTTCGTGATGAGTTTTGGTGAATTTAACAAGTATGTGTTCCGAGAAGAACCAACCAACGATCCTCTTCAGGTAATAGTTAACAATCATACTTATGAAGACGATCATCACTGGTTGTGGTTTTTGGAAGATTTGGAAACACTGGGTATTAACAAAGCGGTTAAGTTCAGTGATGCTTTAAATTTTCTCTGGAATGAAGAAGCTAAAGCTTCGCGGTGGGTATCACATCAAATTTTTCGCTCCGCTTTTGGGGCCAGTCCGATCGCTAAGTTAGCAATCCTGGAAGTGATAGAAGCAACTGGTAATGTGTTCTTGTCAACGGCAGCACCAATTGCCGAAGAACTGCGAACAATTACTCAAAAGGAGCTTCTTTATTTTGGCTGCTTTCATTTGGAGGTGGAAAACAACCACAGTAAGGATTTACCTCAGCAGAGGCGATTCAGCGAAACAATACAACTGACTATTGAAAGCCGTCAAGAGGCTTTTGAGATAGTTGAGAACTTGTTTGAAGTTTTCACAGAACTGACGGCTGAGCTTCTGGTTTATGCAAAAACGCATAGCTTTGAGCAACCTTTTGCCAAACCTCGCGAGATTTTGCAACCTTTAAAAGCTGCATAGCTTACCCGATGTAAAATTTTCAACTCTTAGAACCAGACAAAATTTATTACTTACAAGGAGACTCATAATGTCAGAAGTTAACAGCAATTCTTCAACTGCGCTCGATGAACTCGCACCGACTCTTATCCATACTTGGACTGAGAAATTGGACATCGCTCATACTTGGACTGAGAATTTGGATATTGCTCATACTTGGACTGAGAATTTAGATATTGCTCATAGTTGGACTGAGAATTTGGATATTTCCCACACTTCTCATATCCCGGAAGAGGAAAAACTAGCCGTCGGATAAAACCTGTTGCAAACAAATTTCAGCCTCGCTCATTCCGACGAGGCTGAACAGTCATACCTTTGTCTCGTCAATTCCCAAAATTAGCATCTACTATCTCTATTGGATATGAGCCATTACGACGTTGTAATTGTGGGCGGCGGTCCCGCTGGGAGCACTGCTGGCACTCTGATAAAGAAATATAATCCCAATCTGAGCGTGCTAATCGTAGAGAAAGAAAAATTCCCTCGCGATCACGTTGGGGAAAGTCAATTGCCTCAAATTAGTGATGTGCTTCAAGAAATGGGATGTTGGGACAAAGTAGAAGCAGCAGACTTCCCAATTAAAATCGGTGCTACCTATCGCTGGGGAACAGATCCGCATCCTTGGGATTTTAATTTTATCAAGCCTGAACAGTTTAAAGATGAGCGGCGTCCTGCTAAATTTGAGGGACAGAGACGGCAAACTGCTTTCCAAGTCGATCGAGCAAAATATGACGAAATTTTGCTGCGTCACGCGGAAGAAATGGGATGCTTAGTAAGAGAAGAAACACCCGTTGTTAAAGTAGATACAGAGGGCGAGCGCATTACCGCCCTGCAACTGCGGCAAGAACAAATAACAGCCCGCTACTACATCGATGCCTCCGGCCACATCGGCGTACTGCGGCGAGTGTTAGGCATTGAAACACACTGCCCGACGCGGTTGCAAAATATCGCTATCTGGGACTACTGGACAAACGCTGAATGGGCCGATGAAATTGGCGTTGGTGGCACCCGCGTACAGGTGATGAGTTTGAGTCACGGGTGGATTTGGTTTATTCCCTTGGGCGCAACTCGCACCAGTATCGGCTTTATTTGCCCTGCGGAACATTACAAGCAAATGAAACAGCGGCCAGAGGAGATATATTCCGAAGCCCTCAACAGCGAAGCCCGCATCAGCAAGTTAATCGCTAATGCTACCAGTACGGGAAAGATTGAAACTACAAAAGATTGGTCATTTTTGGCTGATAAAACAGTTGGAGAAAATTGGTTTTTGGTGGGTGAAGCTGCGGGTTTTGCTGACCCGATTTTAGCGGCGGGCATGACTTTAGCTCATACCGGCGCTCGTGAATTGGCTTACACGATTTTGGCATTAGAGCAGCAGAAACACGACAGCAACTGGCTTAAATCTCAATACGACCACAATCAGCGAAGCAGAGTTAAACAGCACATTCGGTTCGCCGATTACTGGTACGCTGCTAACGGTCAATTCACTGATTTACAAGAACATTCAAGGGAAATTGCGCGGGATTCGGGGTTGAATTTAAGCCCGGAAAAAGCTTTTCAGTGGTTGGCTCAAGGGGGATTTACTAATGATATTTTGGGTCAAGCTGTGATTGCTGGAGTTGAGTTGAGTTCAATTAAGCAGGTGATGCAGCGCTTCTCGCAGCAGGAGGCTCCTTGGCTACTTTCGGCGTACAATGTGTTTCAGTTAGACCTAGTGGAGGCTGATGTTGAGTTTGTAGCTGTTTATAATGCTGGTGAAATTAACCGGATCAAGTGTTATGTTAAGAACGGTCAGCGGTTGCCTGTTACAGGTTTCTATGGTTTGCTGATTGAAATTTTGAGCCGCACTCAGTACATTGAACAAATTTATCGGCAGTTGGTGCTGGTGTTTAGGGAGCGTTTTTCTGTGCAACACGCTCGACTAGCTCTTCATCAAGCCCTTGGTTGTTTGGAGGTGATGGTGAGTTCTGGTATTGTCAAGGCGATATTAAACCCGGAGTTGTCTAAGTTGAATATTTCCATACCTATGGAAGGTGAGTTAATTCACACTCACAGCGATGTGAATTAAGGCGCTACCAGAAAGCTTGACCCCAAACCATCTCAAATCTTAAAAAACAAAAAGTCTGAAGCGGGAAAATTCCAACTTCAGACTTTTACTAACTCCCCGGGTAGGATTTGAACCTACGACCAATCGGTTACACTTATCCCAACGTTTCCGAAGGGCGCGGACTATTTCATCATCCCTACAAATCATGTTTGTGATCTGTCGTCGGATGTCGGGCGCTATGAGATTTATTGGTTAGGCTCCTCATCTCTAGTCTCTGCACCTTTCCGGCTACTTGCGATCGTAACCGCTGCCTTTCGCCAGACTTGGCTCAAGATTGCCGCCACCCGAAGTGCTGCGGTTTCCTTGAATTCACCCGATTTTTCAGTATCCGTTACCGGATAGAGCTGCTATGTCACTAGGGCTTTTGGTTGATGCCAAAGGCTTGCATTCATTACAGCCGACCGCTCTGCCACTGAGCTACCGAGGATTAGGGGTTTTTGTTACCCACATTTACTAACAATAGCTGAACTTACTCGATTTGGCAAGGCCTTTGAGAAACTTTTTTTTTTATCAGACAGCGAGCGGGTTTCAGCAGTTAATGCAGCCCCATTCTCAACTTGGCGAGGCGCTGCTGGGATTCTGGATCGAGGGAACTGGCGAGAAAGCGACTGGAATTTTGTTTGCGGGATTTGTGCCGGCGCTCGCTGCGGCGGGCAGTGGATTCTACGTCAGCCGCTAGTTGTTCGGCGGACATCCATTCGGCACCGTAGCCGACTACGGTCAATTGCTGCGCTCGGTCTGAGGTGGCGACAATCATGCGGCCTTTACCTTTGACCGATCGCAACTCGTAGCGCAAACTAGCACAAGATTTTTCAATATAAGTATCTGCTGTCTGACCGAAGTCAGTGTAGTGCACCGATAAATTTTTAGTAATAATTTCTTTAACGCTGGGAGTATCTCGATAGTGCGCGTCAAATACCAGCCTGGCCTCAAAATCTTGAACGGCGCTGTAGTTAACTAAAACCTCAATCAACTCGCGGCGAGCTGTTTCGAGTTCGTCGCGATCGCGCTTCTCTCGGAGTCGAGGCCAAAGTCCAATTATGTTATAGCCGTCTACAAGTAAAACTGCTTGTGATACATAGAGTGACATGGTTCAAGGCTGAAGAGCTCCAGCACGTATAGGACATTATTTGCATTGTTCATCAAAGCTTTTGTTCAATAATATTACCTATTGATGTGTAATGGCTAGGTTACATCGCAATAATTAAACCCCCCAGAGCCAGCTTTACCTGAGTTTTGGGGGGTTTGATTAACCTATAAATTTTCCGGCTTATTCGGCAGATTCCAGCGATACGGGCGATGGCTTACGCCCCGCTTCGCTACGTACAACTGTCGGCAGGGATATTTTCTCAACAGCAGGAGTACAACCGAGCCACTGCACCGACAACTCGGCAAACTGCTGCGGGGGGCCGCTCACGCAAAAACGAGTCGGTAGCGCAGTACCAGGATTCCGCAGCCCCAAAAGCTCCAATTCTCTGGCAGCAGCAGCCACCACCCGTACCGCAGGATCTATCAATGTCACCCCAGCAGGCAAAAGCGAGCGAAGCACAGGAGCCAACAGCGGATAATGAGTGCAGCCGTAAATCAGCGTATCGATGCGCTGCTGAATCAAAGGAGCCAAATATTCCCGAGCCACCTCACAAGTATAAGGGTCGTGAATCCGGTTTTGCTCCACCAGCGGCACAAAAGCCGGACAGCTAACCTGCCAAACTAGGCAAGAATCGTCCATCTCCAAAATCGCATTTCGATAAGCATTGCTAGCAGCCGTAGCAGGAGTTGCGATGACCCCGATCCGCTTGCCTTGCTGCACCGCAGCCTGCGCCCCCGGCAGAATTACTCCCAGCACCGGGATATCAAATTCAGCCTGCACCATCTCCATCGCCAAAGCAGAACTGGTGTTGCAGGCCATAATGACCATTTTCACATCCTGTTCCACCAACCAGGCCATAATTTCGCGGACAAACTCCACAATTTCCGACGGCGTGCGAGTGCCGTAAGGCAGCCTCGCCGTATCTCCAAAATAAAGTATCGATTCGTTGGGCAATTGTCGGTACAACTGGGTCAAAACAGTCAAACCGCCCACGCCGCTGTCAAAAATACCGATTCTTTGTTGTCCAGAGTCTGTTGTCATTTGTTAATAGTTAGTTATCTGTTGGCAGTTGGCAGTTGGCAGTTGGCAGTTGGCAGTTGGCAGTTGGCAGTTGGCAGTTGTCATTTGTTAATCGTTTGCAGTGGCTAATAACAGATAACCAATAACATTAATCAACAGTCAACAGTCAACAGTCAACAGTCAACTGCCCACTGCCCATTATCTTTGTTGAAGATAAAGCAAAATGCCGCGAGCGATCGAAGCCGCCATTTGACTGCGGTAAGCTGGGTCAGAAAGCCTAGCAGCATCTTCAGCACCCGTAACAAAACCCACCTCCAGCAAAACAGAAGGCATAGAAGTCTTCCTCAAAACATAAAATCTCGCCTGCCGCACTCGGCGGTCACTCGCCCCCGTCCCCTCCAAAATACTGGCGTGAATCACCCTGGCCAAATCTTGGCCGTTATTGAAATAATAAGTCTCAATGCCATTGATATCCGGCCGACTCATATTAATCGCATTAGCGTGAATGCTGACAAACACACTAGCATTCACCCGTTCCGCCAAAGAAACTCGGGGATCCAGGTCGATTTCCCTGTCGTCAGTCCGAGTCATCACCGCCTGCACCCCTTGCTGTTCCAGCAGCCTCGCCACCTGAAGCGAGATATCCAAAACAATCTCCTTTTCCTGAATGCCCTGAATCCCGACTGCCCCCGGATCGCGGCCACCGTGACCAGCATCGATCACTACTACGGCGCGGCGGTTAGAAGCTTGGGGCAACTCATCGGTTCCGAAAGTCCTTCTCGGCAAAGGCTGCAAATTGGGAGTGCGAGTCAAAGGCTGCGCGCTAGCATTCGATCGCAACTGCAAAGACAGCAACTGCGGGTTCGGCCTCGTCACCCTGCCGACCTCTACCCCCGATCGCGGCTGCACCCAAACCACCACAGTCTCCGCATCTTCTTGGCTGGCACTAAACGATACAGGACTGTTGGCATCGAGCTGAGGAATTTCGCCCGTCAGGACACTAGAGGCGATCCTGATCCAGTAAGCTCTCGACCCCTGATCCCACCCGCTGGTATAGGAGACTTGGCGGTCAGTTCTCACCACCAGTTGCGTGCCGTTACTGGCTAAATCAATTGACTGAACTCTCGCTAAATTTCCTTGAGCTTGTCTCGCCGGAGGAGCTACAGTCAGGCTGCGGGGAACCGAGGGCTGTCTTACACTTCCAGGCAATAGCACAACCCCGCCCAAATTGCTCACAGACGCCCGCCACTGAGTATTAGGACTCTTCATCCGCAAAGTCACGCGGGTAACGGGCGGGTCTGTTGGCAGTTGCCGGACTTCAATCTTGTCAACCCCGTGCTGGCCGTTCGTTTGAGGCTGTTGGCTGCTTAGACCCGGCGCTAAACTCGCTCCTTCAATATCGAGGGTGGCGATGTCCCCAGCGCGACTTTGTTCAAAATTAATTTGGGGGCGACCGCCCGCAGTGCGGACTAAAAAACCGTCCGCCGTCACCTGAACGTTCTGAACTACAGTCGCCTCGCCAGACTGGGCTTGGGATGCTGAAGGTTCAACCGATAACCTTTCTCCCCCTGGCTCTGAAATCGGATTTTGAGTTTCTCCCCGCACCGGCGTTGGCAAATCCACTGTCCACTCGCTCGGAGAAATACCCCGGAATCTTACTTGCTGAGGGTCTATAGTAAACCCGTCTCTGATCTCGACCACAATTCTGGTCGTATTGTTGTCAAACTGCCCTACCCGCACCGATTCGATCGCCCCTGAGAGCGGTCTGCTGACCGAGGGACGGCCCAGACTCGTCCCCGGCAAGTCGATTACCAACCGCATCGGGTTGAAAATCAGTTGAGCCTTGGGTTGTACTCCCCCCTCTGTTGTAATGTAAAGCCGGTTCTCTGAAGCATCAAACCGCCAAGATTGCAGTCTAGCTGCTTCGGCGGCTCCGGCGAGCAAAAATACACTTAAGAAACTCGGTAGTAGCCAGTGGAATTTCACGACAGTTTTTTCCTCGTTTGCGTTACTGCCAAAAGCTGGAAGGGCGCTGCTTGCCCTCAGAGGCTTTCAGCAGTTAGCCGCCAGCAGACCGGGGGCACGGGGGCCGTCAGTTGTTGGCTAAATTGACTTTTTTATGCGTTAACAGGCTCCAAAATGCCAGATCCCGGCATTTTTGAACTTTCCCGTATACTTGGGGGCGATCGGTTATAAGCAGACTGAAAGATTGTTGGCACAAGGGAAGGTATTTATTTTTAGGAGCAAGAAACAAGGTGTTTCTTGAAGCTAGAAGGTACAAGTTAGAAGGTACAAGTTAGAAGGTAGAATTTTACCGTTTTTCCAGGGAGGGGTTTCATAGCTCTTTAATGTTGGCGAAGCTCGTTACGGCCAGGGTTATAATCCGCTTTACACTTGCGTTTTGTTCTAACTTTTCCTAAACTACCTCAATAACTTAACAACTTACCTCGCGAACAATCCGGATTTTCAAGATTTAGGTAACTTTTCAAGGCCTCCAAATGTTAGTCCCAGACCAACTGACATATTCTTTGGGTAAAGCTTTTTTGCTAACAGATTGACAGTTAAATACAACTACATATCGCCCCTGCTCTCTTTTTTCTGAATTTTTTAATCATGGATTTTCGGTGCTGCTTGAAACTTAGTGGGGCGATCGCGATCGCGCCCGCCAATTTAACACTATGATAGCTAGTCCATGTTTTCAGCAGTAACGGGAGAGTTTTGTGTGTTACTTGGGCCGGCAATGCTTTGTACTTTAGACTCTTTTTGAGTGTTCGATAGACACCCAGAGCATTGGTTAGTTGACCTGAGAAAAAGTTTTGACCGTAGATATAGTAGTTATCGCAGTTGTAAAGTTTGTTGGACAGCAAAGACAATCGATCGGCTTCTGGGTAAAACCTGTGATTTGGTTTAATGACTTGCCTTTCGACTAACTGCATAACTTGGATCTGTACTACCAGTTAGAGAAGATACACTATCTTGGTGATTGTGTCAATCTCTGAGCTTCTCAAAGAAGCAACCATCAATAACAGTAGATACATGACATCACAGAAAGACGCAGACTTACTTTGCTCCATGAGTCGTCCACCTAAAATGCGACAAGGGGGCGGACGCTATAACCGAGGCGGATATATCGAGCTCCGCGAGTACCGCCAACGGATTAGCGTCTGGGAAATTGTCGCCAATAAATAAGTTGCCCGACAGGGCATCCTTGTTTTTAGGACTAATATTCATAGCCATCAGCCTTATGAATAGTTGTCAGATGTTTTGGATGCACGTCAAAACATTTGTCTCTTGCGGTTAGCTTAAAACTTGGTCTAAACCGAATTGCAATTCTGCCTGTGTAGCTTCCTGCATATTTTCCAGTGAGGACGTTAGCTTTCACCAAGTCCCCAGTTTGAAAACCCATGAAGAACTTTTGGGCCGGTGCATGACGAATGGGGAACCCAAATCTGTCGGTTCCGCAGCGCTGTCTTCTTCCGTGTCCCTTAGCCTTAATTAGCAAAGGTTTCACGCTATTTAGCAGTAGTCTTTCGGGAGTTGATTCCCCGACACAAGCTGCATCAGTCCAATGCTGTTTTTCTATTCCCCTGGTTTGGCGGTTGAATTTTGTTCGTCCCCCTGAACCCAATTCCACGGGCAGTCCGGTTAACTGTAGTCTTCTGTATAGCTCCCAACGAGTAGCATTGACGGCTGCTGCATCCAGTAGAGGTGTCTTGGCTTGGGCTAGTATCCGCTGAAGGATTTCAGGTTTTTTCTTGAGAAATTCTTCAACGGGTTTACTTCCCTTGGCTTGGTTGCAGGAATGGCAACTAAGACACAGATTGCTGACCCGATTACTTCCTCCCTTAGACTTGGCGAGAATATGCTCAACCTCGAAAGGAACATTTGTCGCACCGCAATAAGCGCACTTCCTATTCCATTTTTGCAGTAAATATTCCTTAATTTCAAAACCGAATAATTCGCCCCTTTGATATTCGATTCCAGAAATTTCAGGATTCTGGAACTGTTGTAAATCGAAACGCACCAATTCTTGAGAAATGGCGGTAACGGGACAGACCTTTCTGATTCGCCTAACCCAGGTTTCAATATTGGCAACACGGCTATCAAGAGATGGTGGCAACCATCCTGTTTTACGGGTTCTGTTTAAAAAACGGGGTTGGCGGTAACGGGTCTTTCTGTTGCGACGCCCTCTTCTGAGCGTTCTGCGAGATTCGAGAGTATCTTTAATTTGTTGCCCTCGGTGAGCAATTTCTAATGCGTTCGTGACGCGACCTGTTTGCTCTTGAACCACGGCAATACCCGTAGTTTTACTACCTGGGTCAATTTTGATTCGGTGACAGTGAGTTACCGAATCTTCGAGAATCCTATCCTGTAAAACAATGGTAAACGGATAGCGTTTAAAAACCTTAGCCCTCCCTTTTTTCAATAGTTCTCTTGCCCGTGCCCGGTGGCATGGGTCAAGAGGTTTCAAGTTTTTATCTAGGACAAATGTACGCATTACTGCATCACTCAATTTCTTGGTTAAGTTTGCCTCGACGATGTTAAGACTCGGTACTATCTGAGCAACACTGGCTTTCCCTTAATCACCTGTTTAATTGCTCGGTTGTAGAGCTTGAAACTGGCACGCATTTCAAGGTACGAAGTTTAACGCTTGGTCTTAACGCCTGCTAGTCAAGAACTAGCCGTCTGGTCAACAGGCTTTTTCAAGCCCACACCAGACCCTTCGGGTTGGTGTGCGGTAGTTGACGTCTAATCAACAGTGCTGCAATTCGCTCTCGCCCATAGGTGCAAAATTCCGGCTCATCCAGTTCAAAATGGCTTGATTTACTTGTTCCGGGCATTCATCCTGGGGACAGTGGCCCGCATTGTCTAATTCAACTAGCTCTAAATAATTGGGGTTGCATTCGACAAATTGGTGGGGTCGGGCGAACCGAGGGGGAATCATCCGGTCTTGTTTGCCCCAAATTAATAGCATCGGGATTCTTAAATTTCGCAGCACAGTCTTGACACTGGGGCAAAATTGTGTACTCCCTACAGCTTTAAATAAAGCGCAGAAGGCGCGGGCTGCTCCCCGATCGCCCGCAGGCCCTGCTAGAATTTCCACTAATTCGTCGGTAACAGCTTCGGGGTTGGAGTAGGCAAAGCCAACCCAGCGACGGACAAAGGAAGGCTTGCGGGCAAAATAAAACAAAGGCCTGAGTACGATCGGAGAAACAAACAAACTTTCAACCGCTTCGATCGCCGGAAGCAGCCATCCTGGCACCGCCTCGGCTCGCACAGAGGGGTCTGGGAGGCTAATCATCACCGTGCCGGCCACCATGTCCGGGTGAGCTGCGGCTACGGCCAGACAAATTAGCGAGCCGATCGAGTTTCCTGCCAATATTACTGGCTCTCTGATAAAAGTTAGCCAAAAATCATAAACTTGATCGACCCACAGAGACACAGAGTAGTCGATCGGAGCTTTTTGGGAAGCGCCAAACCCCAACAAATCCAAGGCGTAAACCGTTTGGTTTTCGGCGAGTTGGGCGAGATTTTGTCGCCAGTGACCGATCGAAGCTCCAAACCCGTGCAGTAAAATAATCGGCGTTCCCGATGCGCGCGGGGCCCTGGGTTCGGCCGCAGAATCTTGAGATTCGATCGCGCCTTGATTTCGTCCCCCATCGGGCCGCAAATAAGTGTAGCGAGTTTGCCAACCCCGCCACATCCAGTCTCGTTGAGTTCCCACCCGTTGGTGCCACAGCAGAGAATTTGTCAATTTTGCCTCAGATCGCAACATAAATTTACACTTCTTATACCTATTCTACAAGGCACATCAGGCGACTTGGGTGACTTGCCAGACGGGGCGAGATGGGCTAGGAAAAGCGGTTTTACCTCATCCTTAAGCTTTTACCCTGAATTTTTGACGGTTTTGTCATCGATCGGGCAAGGGGGCGGGCGATCGTGTGTGAAGTTAAAATAAAACTAGGCAGAAACTCAGCCAGAGTGAGTAGAATAGCAAGTATTGTAAGAATTCATTTACGATCAGTCCAAATATTCCCCAAGGCTTTAGCGGAGGGGACATAGGGCGCGGTAGTACGTCCGGTAAGGGTAACACCTTATAAAACAGTTCGATCGTCAATCGTGAAAAATTGACCGCTCAAACCTGTAACTATCAAGAAGCTTCGCTATTAAACTACTGCTTGTAAAACCATTCATGCCTGTGATTGAAAGAAGACAAAATCGCAACCTACCTCAGATTAACGAAAATATTCGATACCCCAAAATCCGGGTAATCGATACCGACGGCGCGCAACTAGGGATATTGACGCCTGCAGAAGCGCTGCGCCTCGCAGAAGAAAAAGAACTCGATCTCGTACTTGTCAGCGACAAAGCTGACCCGCCCGTATGCCGGGTAATGGACTATGGGAAGTACAAATTCGAGCAGGAAAAGAAAGCGCGAGAAGCAAAGCGGAAGCAGCACACTGCCGATGTTAAAGAAGTGAAGATGCGCTACAAAATTGAAGAACACGACTACCAAGTGCGCCTCAAACTAGCAGACCGCTTTATCAAATCTGGGGACAAAGTAAAAGCCACGATCATGTTCAGAGGTCGGGAAATCCAACACAGCAACCTAGCAGAGGACTTGCTTAAGCGCATGGCCACAGATTTGCAGGAAATCGCAGAAGTGCAGCAAGCCCCCAAAAAAGAAGGACGCAGTATGATGATGCTGCTGTCGCCAAAGAAAGTATAAATAGATAGTCATTAGTAGCAGTCATCAGTCATAAACTGGTGACTGATAGCTGATGACTTCCGAAGTTAGTCAGGAATAAGCTACCACACAGGGAAATCAACGCTGCATGGAAAATTTTCAAATCAGCGGTTCGGCGGGAGTAAGACAAGGAGTGCTGCGATCGCTTAACCTGCGATCGGAAGAAGTAGAGCGAACCGTACTGATGTTCCTCGTCTACACTCTAACCTCCGTCGGTCTGATCTGGCTGGAACTCAGCACAGTAGGTCTTTTTCTAGATGAATTTGGTGCAGACAAAATGCCCTTTATCTACATAGCCAGCGCCTTTATCGGTTCGGGCTTGGGATTTGTCTACTCGTGGCTGCAAAAAATCCTGCCGCTAAGGCGCACCGTAGTGGTTGTTTTGGCAATGATGTCGATACCGCTATTTTTGTTTCGATTCGGCATCGGCTACGACAATACTAAGATAGCTGGCGTCAGCATCGCTTTTATTACTATTTTTTTGATGTGGCTGTGGGTAGAAGCTTGCTATGTCCTCAACGACCTTAATACTTCTATCACTTCCAACCAACTGTTTAATATTAGAGAAATCAAGCGCACCTATCCGCTAGTCAGTAGCGGTTATCTAGTAGCTGGAGTAGTCAGCGGATTTTCTCTGCCTGTTTTGCTGTACGTAGTCGGACTCAAAAACGTTACCCTCATATCGGGGTTGATGGTGGCGACAGGCTCGGTGTTGCTCTACTACCTCACGGAAAAATACAGCCAAGCATTCCCGGAAACGGCTCACTGGACGGATGACGACGAAGAGGACGACCAAGAAGAATTTACCGCCCGCAAAGTTACAGGCCCGCTCCAAAAATACGCCGTACCTCTAGTCAGTTTCTTTATCCTCGCAGAAGTCGTCTACGTGCTGGTAGATTTCCAATTCTACAGCCAGTTAGAATACCAAAATCCGGGGGACGGAGCTAGCTGGATCGCTAGCTTCCTGGGCATTTATGAAGGCATACAAGGCCTGTTTCAAGTGGCGACTCAGTGGTTCGCTTCGAGCAGGTTGGTGGAAAGAATCGGTGTATTCGTGACGGCGATGATTTTGCCGGCGGGCATCGCTATACTCGGGGTGCTGACCATAGGAGCATCTCTGGGCCAGCTAGTATCTGTGTTCATCGGGCTGATATTGCTGAGATTTTTAGACGAACTGCTGCACTACACGCTGTTGGAAACTGTTAGCCCGGTGTTATTTCAACCGATTCCCGACAATATTCGATCGGGAATTCAAACTTTGGTCAACGGTGTGGGCGAACCTTTGTCCTGCGGAGCTACAGGAGTAGGCATCCTGATTATGCTGTGGGTGACAGGCAAGATACTCCCCCAGCAAGACGAAAATGTATTTCACGACCAGCAAAGCTTGATATTTATTGGCGCGATCGTCATATTGGCGCTGTTGTGGGTGTTTGTCGTATGGTTGATCCGCTCTCAATACGTGGGTTTGTTGGTCAAAAGTGCGGAGCGGGGGCGCTTGGGCGTCACAGACGTTGACCTCAAAGCTCTCAAGCGCGCAGTGGTGGAAACTCTACAAAAGCCGGGGGGCGAAGATGAAAAGCGCTCTTGCATAGAACTCCTGACGCAAATTGACCCCAAAAATGTCGGAGAAGTTCTGGCTCCCCTCCTCGATTCGCTGTCTGCAGGTTTGCAGCGCCAGAGCTTGGAAACGATGCTGCAACACCCGAACCCCGCATATTTAGAATCTGTCCGCGCACTCTCGCAGCAATCCTTGCCGCCGGAGGTTCTGGCCTTGGCTTTGCGCTACATCTGGCTGACGGAAGCTGAACCGAATATTGAGAGCTTGCGGCCGTACTTGCAGCCGACGGTCGATCCGGTGGTGCGGGGTACGGCGGCTGCTTTAATTATGAGAAGGGGCGATCGCCTGCAAAAGGCAGAGGCTACTAATACGCTGCGCCAAATGCTGACGCACAAACAAGAGCGGGAACGTGTTATGGGGACGCGGGCTCTGGGAGAAGCTGATTATTTGCAAGGACTGCGGCTGCATATCCCCAATCTGTTGCAAGATGAATCTCTGCGAGTGCGCTGCGCTCTGTTAGACGTGATTTCGTCTACTCATTCGGAAGAATATTATCCTTCGCTGCTGCGCGGACTTGGTTACAAATCGACTAGGGAAGCGGCTTTGCAGGCTATAGTCAAACTTCACAACGATGCCATTCCTTTGCTTGTGTATTTGGCTGAGGATATCCACAAGTCGGATTTGGTCAGGTTGCAAGCTTGGACGGCTCTGGGTCAAATTGGGACAAATGAGGCGATCGACATTTTGGTGAGCAATTTGATGACGGCTTGGGGAACGACGAGGCGCAATATCCTCCGCATCCTGTTGAAAATGCCTTCGGAAGCGGGGATAGAAGGGGTTCTAGACCGCATCGGCCGTAGCGGCTTGGAAAATCTTATCGAACAGGAGTTAATGTTTATCGGTCAAATTTATGCAGGTCTGGTAGATTTGTCTGGGGTAACAAGCTACGGCAATTTGTCGGGGGGTGCTAACAGCACTGGGGCACATGGGGGCGATACGGCTCAATTGTTGCAGCGTGCTCTGGCGGGGTTGGAAGCTGATGCTAGGGAGCGGTGTTTTTTGCTGATGAAGTTTCTTTATCCGCTGGACACGGTACAAGCCGCTGCTTTCAACATCGCTTCTGGCCAACCTTCTTTGGTGGCTAGGGGATTGGAAATTCTCGATAATACTGTGGATATAGCTAGGAAGCGATCGCTCATCAATCTGTTAGATCAACACTCGGAAAGAGAAAAATTGAGCAACCTCTCGGAATTGATGGTTTACAAACCTCTAGCCCCTAGCGATCGTTTGCGCCGCTTGCTAGAATTGCGCCACTTCCTTTCGGATTGGGCTTTGGCCTGCTGCTTTCACTTGGCGAGAGAAGCGCGTTGGAGTCTTACGGCTCAACAAACTCTCGTCTGTTTGCAGCACCCGACGGGTTTTGTCCGCGAAGCAGTGTTAGCCTATTTGAAAATAGCCTCGCCCCGGGCTTTGGTCGAATTGTTGCCCCGGCTGCAAAATGACCCCGATAATTTGGTATCCGCTCAAGTTGAAGAGATGATGGCAGAGTTGGGTGCTGGGGGAAAAAGGTAAAGAAGGAAGAAGGAAGTTCGGCAACGGATTCTGTAACGGATGTAACGGATGTAACGGATGTCGGGAAGAGGGAAGAGGGAAGAGGGAACAAAAAGAAACTATGCCCTGTTTGCCCAATGCCCAATGCCCTGCGCGGGCCAATGCCCAATGCCTCTTCCTTTGTTTAAGTTTAAATTAATCACTGCATCTCATTATGTTAACAAGCGTCGAACGCCTATTGTTTGTGAGGGAGGTTCCGATTTTTAAGGAACTGCGGGATGATTTTCTCGTGCGTCTAGCATCGGTAATGGATGAACTTTCGTTTCCTTCCAAGCACAGGATTTTTACGGAAGGACAAGAAGGGCGGTCTCTCTATATTTTGGTATCGGGAACGGTGCGCGTGCATATAGGCGATCGGGATTTGGCACAGTTGAAAGCGGGGGCTTGTTTCGGGGAAATGTCGCTGTTTGATGCAGAACCTCGATCGGCTTCTATTTCTACTCTCGAACAATCCGAGTGTTTGATGCTGACTCAAATGCAGCTATACGATGCGATTGATGAAACGCCGGGAATTGCGGTGAATATTATTCGTTTGCTGTCGCGCCGGATTCGGGAGTTGAATCAAAAGTTGAATGCTAGAGAAGCCATGATGCCGCCTACAGAGACTGTGAGAGTTCCTGAGATGCGATGAAATTGGGGAATTGAGAATTGTGTTTTTAGTCGATCGGTAATTCTGCACAATTTATCTTCTGTAAGGTGCCAATAGCGCACAATTTTTCTGGCTAGTGTCCGCTATTGGCACCTTATACTAGATTCACAAAAAAATGTAACTATAGACAACCCCCAAACCAGAATATTCATCAGTCATAGCCAATCTAAAATCTAAAATCTAAAATCTAAAATCTAAAATTTAAAATCTAAAATGGCATGACTATCGCCAATAAGGCCGGCCCTTCCAAAAAACTCCCACCGTAACTCCGATTAGTGCAGCTTCCGATAAACTTGCTAATAAAGGAGGGATGGGTAGGAATGACTTTAACACCAAACCCAAGAGTACGCAGAAAACTAAAACCCACAAACTAATTCGGTTGAGCAAAAATTGTTGTTGCCAATACTCTAAAAAGTACACTGCTAAAGCTCCCATTCCCAGTGCAGCAGCGAAAGGTATCAATGTCCCCAGGGAGGAACCGTAAAGAAGCGTCACGACGTTGCGGATTGGTCGGGATTGCGTGAAACCCCAGGCTAAAAATAACTCCAATCCAATCACGATTGAATTGACGAGGGCGGCAATTTGCAGCATTTCTCGCCAAGGTAAAAGTTTTAAGCGCCGCAGAAAATTACTCACGATCGGCAGATTAGGTAGGTTGCTTTGATTTTATAACACTTTTGCCATGACGATCGACCTTTGATGACAATTTGTGAAGTAAAATAAAGATATAGAGCTGTCTCTTGACAAATTCACCCAGAGTAGCTGCCTATTAGTTGTTGGAACCGTGAAAGGAAAAAAGTTATGGTGGAGAACACTGTCGATTGTGCTGTAGCTTGCGTCAATGGCTGCGTTCTGGGCGACAAGTGCCCGAAGCGGGAATACGCAGAAGCAACGTCCCAGTTTATTGAAAATACTTCTCTGGATAAAATGCTAGAAATAGCAGAGGAAGCGGTGAGAAGGAAACGCACGGAACCCCCCAAATGGATAATTCCTGATTTTCCCGAATAGAATTAACATCCCCATTAAAAAGCGATCGCCCGTTGCAAAAGGGCGATCGCTTTTTGTATTCCCAATGAAATAGCCGATCGTAATCCATATATTTCCTGGGATAGAAGCTTTTAGCTTAAATAGCAATTATGATGCCACTTAATGACATCAATTGGCAATAACTAAAAATAATTCAGCTCAAGCGAAAGTCGGACACTTTTAATTTAATTGAGTTCAAAAACCAACAGGAGCAAGTCTCGTGGCACAGCAAAAGGAACGCAACGCAAAAACAACAAGAGATGGTGATAATTTGGGCGAATTGCCTCAAGAAATTACCGAATCTTACGGTACTGGCGTCATCGATCAACCGGGATTGAGCCAAGACGACATAACAATTTTGCAGGACAGCAGTTCAGAAGACTCTTCCACCAGTTCCCGAATCGGTGGCGAGGAGGGCGATCCTGCTGCGGAACAAGAAAGTGCCACTGGCGAGCAATCGGTGGGCGGAACCACGCCTACTCCCGACCTGGATATTGTTGACGAACTCGGAGCCGCTGCGGGCATAGAAATGCCCGATGGCGCTATTTTGAACACAACAAATATGCTTGAACATCGAGATGAAAGTCGCTGGGAATTAGATCCGAGTTCTGCGGAAGATTATCAGGAACGACCGGATTTTTAGGTCAATTTTTTACCAGAAAATAGGTAGTATAATAGGAGCGGGTTCACCAGTATCCATACTTCATATCCCAAGTATTTGTAAATCCGCCCCTCCTCACTTTTGCTCTCGCAGCACATATCCAACTCCCCGAACAGTATGCAGCCGACGTTTTGAGTTAAGCTGTTCTGCATTTAAATTGGATGTCAAAAAATAATCAAACTATTGTGGGGTGGGCGTCCCGCCCGCCCTGAACCTACAATTTAAATGCGCGACAGCTTACTTGCTTCTAACTTAATCCGTAACGCACGAATATACACTTTAATAATGTTTGGCTCACCCATAAAATCGTAACCCCAGATTTTTTATAAAATTGGCTCGCGGGTAATGACTTCCCGGTAATTTCGTAGCATAAATAATAACAAATTAAACTATTTTTTAGTGTACCAATTAGTTAATTAATTCTATAAATTAAAGGGGTTAAACCCTTAAAAATTAGGTCTTCAAATTATAACTTATCCGGGTAATTTGGTTGAGTTCGGCGCCGACGTGTTTTCACTCTCGCGAAGAGTTATTCCATAATGAAAGGCTAGTAAGATATAGGTTCAAAGCGATGCAGGGAATTAGTGGCTAACCGCCACGGACATTACCACCAGCAGTTTTCGTTTACCTGAGAACAAGGTAATTGTAATTGCTCCATTGCGTAATTGAGAAACCTGTAGCTCGCCCAATTGACAACTGCTATATTTTCTGATTTATCAACATTTCCGGTGAGTTACCCTTCATAAAGCGTGTTTGTAGTCAGGACTTCAGTTATCTCTAGGCAGATGAACAATTACTATGAGTCCTGACTACAAACTTACTGTGGTTAGATTGCCGGATATGATATTATGTATGGCAAAAACCGGGTTGATGAAGCCAACCCTCCTCAACAAAAAGGTTATTTATGGAATTTAAAGATTTTCTGGGTTTGCTGCATCCTATTTTAGCTGTAGCGATTGTTTTTCCTATGCTTGGTGTTGTTCTCAATATGGGGTGGCAAACCATGCAGCGTCGGAAGCAAATTGCGATCGACACCAAGAGCAAAATTCCACCTGTAGTCGGTTCAGAACACGTCAAAGCAGGTCGAATGCTGTCAGGTTCTGTGGTAGGAGTGACGTTGGTGGGTCTAGCCTACCCGATTTTTGAGCATATTTTGAGCAAGGATGTTTGGAGCAAAAACTCCTTTCAGGTCATTTTCATTGCCCTGATGTTTGTTGCAACTGTCGCCTCTTTGGTGATGCTATATCGAGCGACACCCGCTTTATGGCGCGGCATATTTGCGACCCTAACAGGTACTGGTTTGGTGATTCTTGGCACTCAAGATGGCGTTTATCGGCGAACCAATGAATGGTATTGGTCTCACTACTACATTGGCATCACCGCTGCGCTAATTATGGTTTTCTCCCTTGCCATCATTGAAGACATTTACAAAGACCGTTCAAATCGCTGGCGCACTATCCATGTAGTATTGAATTCGATCGCTGTGCTGCTCTTTCTGGGACAGGGAATGACCGGAACCAGGGATTTATTAGAAATTCCTCTGAACTGGCAGAAACCTTATATTTATACCTGTGATTTCACCAATAAGACCTGCCCAAAGCCGTGAGCGATCGCATTACTTAGAGATTCAAGTCTAAAATTAGTAGAAATTAGAAGGGCGGGACACCCCACAAGCAATTTGATGTATTGTGGAACAGGCATCTTGCCTGTTCTTGAGAGGTGATGTATTGTGGAACAGGCATCTTGCCTGTTCTTGAGATGTGATGTATTGTGGAACAAGCATCTTGCCTGTTCTGGAGATGTGATGTATTGTGGAACAGGCATCTTGCCTGTTCTTGAGATGAGAATGGTGCAATATCTCAGTCACTACTAATCAGTCATAAATCTTAATCATTGCGAGTCAAACCCTGAAGGCTAACTTGCAAAATCGACAAACCCAAAATTAGCAAAAACAAAACCAGCCCGATCGTACAAGCATAGCCAATTTCCAAATCCTTAAAAGCCCGTTCGTAAAGATAATAAACAACCGTCTTAGAACTATTGCGAGGCCCGCCCTGAGTCATAATATAAACTTCTTCAAAAACCTTAGTAGCAGAAATTGCCGAAATTACCGCCACTAAAACTAAATAAGGCTTCATCAGCGGCACAGTAATATCCCAGTGCTTGCCCAAACCATCAGAACCATCAATAGCAGCCGCCTCATAAAGTTCTGCCGGAATAGCTTGCAGCCCTGCCAAATAAATCACCATGTAATAGCCCAATCCTTTCCAGATAGTAACCGCCATGACGCTAAAGATTGCTAACTTCGGATTAGCCAGCCAAGAAACAGGAGGTAAACCCAACAATTCCCCCAACTGATTCAGCAATCCAGTCTCAGCAAACAGCCACTTCCAAGCAATCCCGGCGACAACCATTGAAATCACCGCCGGCGTGTAGTAGGCTGCACGAAACCAGTTCATCCCCTTAAGTTTTTGATTGCACAAAATCGCCATTCCCAACGGTAGAACAACCAATACAGGCACAACGCAGGTCAGATATAGCAGGGTATTCGTCAAAGTTTGCCAGAATGTGCGATCGCCCGACAACCTGTAAAAATTCTTCAACCCCACCCACTGCGGCATTTGAGTTAAATCATATTCGTAGTTGGTAAAACTCAAATAAAAAGCTTGCACCGCCGGCCACAAAACAGTCAAACTCAAAATAAATAAAGCCGGAAGTAAAAACAAATAAGGAGTCAGGTTTTGTCGCAAAAAAGTCAAAGGCATAAATTAGTTATTAGTTATTAGTTATTAGTTATTACTCGTTCCCAGCCCGAGCCTGGGAACCAGTTATTTCTTAGTCTGCGGAGGCAGACTTGGTTTGTGTAGACGCGGTTTCAACCGCCGAGTAATAAGGGATTAACACTTATTTAACTCCCGAAAACAAACCCTGCCAGTCTCCGGGAGAACTAGCATTGTCCCCCTCTTTTACCTCAAAAGTAACGTTGCAAGCTTGAGGTTGTTCCAAAGCCTCCACGCACAATTCTGCAATATCTTCCCGACTGACTTTGCCCCTAATATTGTCTCCTTGCTCAAATATTAAAGCTTTGCCTCCCGGTTCTTCAGTCAAAGCGCAAGGTCTGACCACAGTATAAGGTATGCCGCTCGATCGCACGCAATCTTCCCCTTTCAACTTCCAAGTCAAAATCCCCCCCAACATATCATTCATCCTGACAGCCGGCGGTTCTTCTTCCAAGTTAATTCCAGGGCGGCCAGGGCGGGTAACTCCTGCCGAACTCACCATCACAAATCGCGGCAAAGTCTGTCCCCCATCAGCTTTAATAGATTCTAACTCCAGTTGAAAAAGACCCGGTGTAAATTTCGGGTTGAGCGCGCCATCATATTCAAACTTGCTCAACATTAACTGAAAAGAAAAAATAGTGCTGGCATCAAATTTAGAGCCATCCTTAACAGTTTTCGCGCGGAATACTGGGATTAATTGGTCAAAAGGAACAGTGATAGTAATCCAGATATTGTAAACAGTATCAAACGAATAGCAATAGCCAATTCCATCCCATTTAGCTTCGTTGCGAACAATCAACTTGTAGCGCTTGCCGTCCCCTTTGACACGTAGTTGGAGGCCACTAAATCCTGCGAGATTGAGCGGAGTATCAAAGTTGCGGGTACGCACCGAAGCAAAGCCGCCCGAGTTGGCAGTAGAAACATTGCCTGTGAATAAAGCAGTATTGTCTGTCAGCCGAATCGAACTTTCGCTGGTGCCGCCCATCACGATGTCGTCGAGGGCTCCCCAAGTTTCTTTTAAATCTTGGCTGGGTTTTGTGAAGTCAAAAATTATTTTTTCGCCTGCTTGAATTAGCTGGCGGCGAACAGCTTGCACTAAATTATTGAGGCCTTTGTATTCCACGATTTCGGGAACATCGACAACTTCCGGCATATAAAATTTGATGCCTTGATAGTATTTTTCCCTGGTGGGGGTGTCTCCTTCTACCGGTTGAACTTTCGTGCCGGTGCAGCAGATAACTGCTTCTATGCCCTCGGTTACTAACGGTGTTAGGGTTTCTGGCAGAGTGATATCTCCTTCGACTAACTCGACATTTTGGCCGAGAATTTCTGTTGCTCTTTTGGTATCTCTGACGAGAGCTCGCACTCTATATCCCCGCTGTTGCAGCCGCTTGACAACTCGCTTCCCGACGCCGCCGGTAGCACCGGCTACCAGTATTAGTTTGGGTTGGTCTTTTTTAGTTTTGCTGCTGCTTCCAAAGAGTTGTTGCAGCCAGCTAATGCTGCCAATGAAGGGAATGACGCCGAAATAAGCCAAGGTTTGGAGAAACCGGCCGGCATCCCATTGGGCGGTTTTTTTTTCAGTCATATTAGCTTCCTCTGAATTGGCTCAAATCTACTTAGCTGCTTTTGTATTTTAATCGAATTTTCGATTTTTGAATTTGGGCGATTTCCTCGCCTACCCTTCGGGAACCCCTGCGGGAAGATAGCTTCGCTTGCGCGGACTTTTTTTCACTTGACAATGGGTTGGGGATGAGTTTGGCTTAAGGGAATCTCAATAATCAACTCGGTTCCCTCTCCGGGGGCGGAAATGCAAGTCAATTTGCCACCGTGTTGTTCTACCGCAATTTCGTGGCTAATCGCCAAACCTATCCCCGCACCTTTGCCCACCTGTTTTGTGGTAAAAAACGGCTCAAAAATTTTCTGGCAAACTTTTTCTTCCATGCCCCAACCGTTGTCCTTGATCCGAACTGCTACGGCTTTTCCTCCCGGACAAATTTCAGTCACAATCCGAATTTGTCCGCACGTCACTGGCTCTTCTTCGCCCCCGCAGTGCGACGATAAATTATTGTTGACAAAGGCCTCTTCGAGAGCATCAATTGCATTTGTCAGTACATTCATAAATACTTGGTTGATTTGAACTGCGTAACACTCAACCAAAGGCAGAGAGCCATATTCTTTGATGAGATGAATTGCTGGGCGATCGGGCTTCGGTTTGAGTCGGTTGCTCAAAATCAACAAAGCGCTGTCCAATCCGTCGTGAATGTCAACTGGTTTAATCTCTGCTTCGTCAATTCTAGAGAAATTTCGCAGCGACTGAACTATCTCGCGGATGCGGTTAGCTCCTACTTTCATTGAGCCCAGCAACTTCGGTAAGTCTTCAACTATGAACTCTAATTCTACTGCTTCTATTTGTGCTTGAACTTCTGGCGAAGGCGACGGATAGTGCTGCTCGTAAAGCTGCAATAAATTAATCATTTTTTGACTGTATTCATTAGCATAGCTAAGATTGCCGTAGATGAAGTTAATCGGGTTAGTGACTTCATAAGCTACCGCCGCCACCAACTGTCCCAAACTTGACATTCTTTCGCTTTGCACCAATTGAGTTTGCGCCCGCTTAAGCTCGGACATCGCTGTTTTTAAATTAGCAGTTTTTTCTCGTTCTCTGGCGACTGATGCTTCTAGTGCTGTATTTAATTTTTCGAGTTTGTCGGCTTGGCGTAGCACTATATTAATCATTGCTTTTTTCAGTTCCAATGCAGCGTCTATTTCGCATTGTTTCCAAGGCAACGATTTGTACCTCACATTTTCCTTCCACAGCTCGAAGGATTTCCTAGGAGACAGTCGAGGGTGGCCCTCTTCATCTTTTTCAACTGGTTTGTTGGGGTTGCCTGCCCAATTTACGGTCTTAATTACTTCCGGGCGAAACCACAAAACGTAGATTTTCTGAGTCGGGGATATTGCTATGGCCAAACACCCGCTGGCCGTGTCTTTAAATTCCTCAGCTTCTGGATAGCATTTGGTCAGCGAGTCTGTAGAAAAAATTTCTTTGTTTAGGTGATTTTGCACCCACTGAGTTAAGTATTTGAGCGCTTCTCCCTGGGGTGTTTGCCCGACTCGATAGCAATTGTCTCCAAATACTATTGCTGCTCCCTGGGCGTTGACTGCTTCTAGCAAATTATGCTGACATTTAACTAAGACTTGTGACAAGTTTTCGGAGGTGGATATGTCTTCAAAAATCTTGGTGAGAATAGATTTTAAGTGTAGTTGATAGTCGTAGTCTTCGTTTCCTTCTTTTGATTGCAGTTCTAAGGACATTACTTGCCCGATAAATTCGCAGGCGGCACGCAATTCATAGTTGAGGTATTTTGGTGTATAGTTGTGGCAAGCAATCAATCCCCACAGTTTTTTGTCTTTGATTAACGAGATTGACATCGAAGCTGCAACGCCCATATTTTGCAGGTATTCTATGTGAATGGGAGAAACGCTTCTCAACACGCTGAAACTCAGGTCGAGGGGCTGGGTGGTAAGAGCATGGTTTCCTGAAACAAGGGGGACTGGTTGATAATTAATATCTGGGATTAACCTCAGCCAATTTAACGCATACAGTTGTCTGGCTTGTTTGGGAATATCTGAGCTGGGGTAGTTTAATCCTAAGAAAGGACTCAGCATTTCTGCTTTGTCTTCAGCGATCACAGCCCCGTTGCCTTCGTGGTCAAATTGATAGACCATAACTCTATCAAAACCAGATATTTTCCTGACTTCTTCTACAGTCAGTTGGCATAATTCTTTGAGATTTTTAGCACTTTGAATTTTGCTAACAGTGGCTCTTACTGAATGATAAAAGCTAAAAACCGAAATATTTTCTTGGCTGGTAGCTAATTCTAACTCGACAATCAAAACTCCTTCTACTCTGTGAAGGATGCAGTCAAATTCTAAAGATTTACCTGCTTTATGAACAGAGAGTTTAATGGGATTGACTGTTTTTAAGTTTTCATTCCGCAAACAGGCATTGAGTTTTTCTAGTTGAACTCTATCGAATAATAAGCTCAAATCTTGACCGATCGCACTTTCCGGCTCTACTCCTAACAAATCTTGCGTATTTTCACTGACTTGCAGTATTTCTAGTTCAGGTTCTCGTACAACAAGTAGCACCCCGTGTGGCTGAATGTGCCCCGATATGTGAATCGGTTCTCTGTCGCAGTTTGTCAAGTCAACTTCTTCGAGCGCGGGAATTGTGATTTGTAGATCCATTTTCTTTGTCTTCCGCTGTAAAATTTCTAGAGGGTTCTATTGATTTGAGATTTGAGAGCAAATTGGCTTTTCCATAATAATCTCATATTGTTCGATCGCATAACGGCTCGCTCCCTTGACGGACACTGAGAATCCATCATCCGAGAATCAGCGAATCAAAAATGATTGAGTCGAAAATCAGCCTGCCGTATGTGTTGCTGTTCTAGCAGCCTCAGCCTTCTAGAAATTTTACAGACTTGGCTCTTCTATACTATCGCTTCCCGATGTTAATTATCACAGCTATTTTTGCCATTCTTCCAGTATGTTTAATAATTTCCCCAAACTTTAATATTTGTGGTAAAATTTTTCCTGCTGGAAAAGGGGGAGAGAAAGGGAGCATCTCAATGAAAGCAGCCCTCCGCTAGAAATTGGAGTTAGGAGTCAGGAGTCAGGAGTCAGGAGAAAAGAGTCAGAAGGAAGAAGTCAGGCGCCAGAAGAAGTGTTTGTACAAATATGAGATGCTCCCGAGAGAAATGCGTCTCCAGAGCGGCCTACTTACTGAAATATTAAGTTAAGGTAAGGGTGACAATATCTGAAAGTCAAGTCACGCTAAGCTCTTTAAGTATACCCAACAGGCCCGACAATTAGACTGATGATCGACTTCAATACAGTTACTGAATTTTCTCATACCTACTGCATAGCTATCTGTGCCTTTTTAGTTCCGGCAAACTTGCTGAATACTTTGCTGACAGCGATTTTGACAGGACTAAACCGACCTCGAATGCAAATTTGGGCGTCTGTGGGTGTGGCCAGCCTTTGGGCTACAGCAATGATATTTCACGTTTTTACCTGGTTCGCGATCGGGGTAGTAATGCCTCCGACATACATCTTGCTAGTTATGGCAATCACTTGTCTGACAATCAATGTCTGGGCGATCGCTCATCCTGCAAGCATGATGCAATTAATTCGAGTTGCGGTATCAGTGGTTAGGGGAGGTTTCAGAAGGAAGAAGGATTTAGTTGTCTAAGAGACAAATATCTCGTTATCTAGCAACTCAAAAAGAATTTGGAGGGGGTAATGTGAAAAGTTTCAGGGAAAATATTGGTTTCTGAATAGTTTTTCGGGTGGCCAATCGTGCTTCCGAGGGCTGAGTTTTCAGCGGTTATTCCGGTTCGCGATCGCGACAATCTTCTGTTTCCGGGCCGCGGGGATGGATCGTGCAGTTGAGCAGGTAGCCGCCGTCGCTTCTGCCGTAATAGTAGCGGCATCCGATGCAAATTGCGGGAGGTTCGATCGCACTTTGGTAAACCGGATAATCCGCAGTTGCCAGCAGCGAAAAGTCGCGCTGCGTCTGAACATTCCCGATAATAGCACCGGATAGTTCGACAGCTTGGCGGATGTTTTCGATCCTGGTGTAAGGCGGCAGGTAAATGTCAACACAAAGGCGTAGGCCCTGGCTATCCTGTTCGTGGCGGGTAATAGTGCCTCCGAGCAAACCGACGCGCGAAGCGATAGCCGAGGAAAATTCGCTCAGGGAGGTGCAGTAACCGGAGAAAACGTGAATATGTTCGTCCGTAGTAGCTCTCACCGTCAGGCGAGTGGGAATTCGGACTCTCAGGTAAGCGTCGAGTTCGTCAAAAACCGGTTCGGCGAGGGAGAGCATTTGGCTTGCGTCTTCGTGGTTGAGCCCAAAACCCTTAGAAACCTTGGACACGAGGGCTGCTAAAATATCAAAAACTTCGGTTAAGAGCGATTGTAGCCTGCTATCAATGGCGATCGGACATTCTCTCAGCAGCTTTAAATAATCCTCCAAACGATGAGCAATGCGCTGAATGCTGCTAAATCCGAGCATAGCTGCTCCCCCTTTAATCGAGTGCGAGGCTCGGATGAGCTGGTGTATTCTTTGGGGAGCTGGCACGGTGTTTTGCAGGTCCTGCAAGCCTGGTTCGATAATTTGGATCTGTTCTGTGGCTTCTTCGATAAAGTAGCCGATGATCCGCTGTAGTTGTTCTGGCAGCATAATTTTATTCTCCGAAAGGCACCCTAGGAGCGGTTGACTGTTGTCAGTTGACTGTTGTCAGTTGACTGTTGTCATTAATCAGACATTTGATAGTTGGGAACCGATATTTAACTGACGAGTTATTTTTGTTTTTAAGCCCTAATTTGTTTTATTCTGACTCACGGCAACTGTAGTGGCAATGTCGAAAACTGTTAACTCTTAACTGTTGACAGTAATTTTTTTGGCTCCGACGGTAGCGGTTGCTACCCCCAACAGCAGCACCGCAGCACCTACGAGTACCGCCGGCGCCGGCATTTCCCCAAACAGCAAATAACCCAACCAACTCGCCGCCACCGGTTCAAACAGGATAGCAAGAGTTACCAGAGTTGGGGAAATCTGCATTACAGCCCAGTTCAAAATGGTGTGGCCGACTAACTGAGGCACAGCGGCCGTTAACAAAATATAAAAATATACAATGTGGGGGTAATTAGTATAAGTAGTGCCGAAGGCGAAGGGGAGAGGGAGCAGGACGATCGCAGCCACAGTATAGGCGATCGCGATATAGCCGCCAATTCCCAGCCCCCGCCGCTGAGCTTCCCGGCCCAGCAGCAAATACAAGCTAACAGCCCAGGAACCAGCCAGAGCAAGGAAATCGCCTAGCAGTTGGCTGCTGCCAGCATTAGCTGCGCCCGCACTTCCCAGAGCGATCGCCATTCCCCCAATCAGGGCTATAGTAATGCCAGCGATCGACAGTTTGCTGAGTTTTTCCCCGAACCAGAAGCGCGACAAAAGCGCTACCCAGACAGGATTAGTGGTGACGAGAGCAGTCGAGGCGGCGATCGAAGTATAAGAAAGTGAGGTTATCCAGAGGGCAAAGTGCAGGGCGAGACACAAACCCGCAGTAGCAGCATAGCGCCGAGCTCCCGGTTGCAGGGCGTTCCACTGAATTTTCCGCCAAGCCGGAAGCAGAATTAAAGCAGATAAAGTCAGACGAGAGGCCGCGAGCACCAGACTGAAACCCAAACCGCCCGCCCCTGCTGAAAAGTTAGCCAGCCGAATTAAGATGGAGGAAGTTGAGACGGCTAAAACGCCGATAATTAACACTAGGGCGATCGACCAATTCGGCGTTTGTTTCGGAAGATTCATTTTTTAGACATTGGGCATTGGCCAAACAGGGCATTGGGCATTGGCCAAACAGGGCATTGGCCAAACAGGGCATTGGGCATTGGGAAAATTTATATAGCAATTTTTACATAATGCTGAACACTTTCTGAAGACTTTCTCTTCCCTTCTCTTCCCTTCTCTTCCTTCGCGTCTTCGTGGTTCGTTAAAAAAAAACCGATCGCCCTTCTTAAAAAATTCCCATATCCAAGAAATATTAATGTATAGTAGGGGCAGGGCGGGTTTATGAAATTGTATATTACGGGCAATTATTGTTTGCGAACCCGCCCTACAAAATTCAACATCAAACAAGTCCGAATCATCTCGTTTCCGGTTGCATCGGTATTATTCAAACAGTTAACAGTCAACCGTCAACAGTCAACAGTCAACACTCATTCCGGTTCAGCCGGAATTGATATTACAATTTATAACTATCTATGGCTCCGACAGTTTTGATTACAGGCGCTTCTCAAGGAAGCGGCAAAGCAACAGCAATTTTATTTGCAAGTAAAGGTTACGATGTAGTTATGGTAGCTCGCCAGCCAGAGAGATTGGCAGCAGCAGCGGCCCAAGTGCAGCGAGAAGGCACTTCCGCTGTAGCTATTCCGGGGGATGTGGGCGACATTCAACAAGTGCGGGCGATCGTCCAAAAAGCCCTAGATGCCTGCGGCCACATCGATGTTTTAGTTAACAATGCTGGCATTTGTCTCACGGGGGCGATCGAGCACACTACCTCCGAAGACTGGCAGCAATTAATGAATACCAATTTTTGGGGCTGCGTTAACACAATTCAAGAAATGTTGCCACATTTTTTGGAACGAAAAACAGGGACAATAGTCAATGTTGGTTCCATTGGCGGCAAAATGCCTTTGCCTCAAATGACTGCTTATTGCGCCAGCAAATATGCAGTAACCGGTTTAACAGAAACTTTGCGATTGGAATTAGCGCCTCAAGGTATTCACGTTTGCGCCGTGCATCCGGGCCTGATTAACAGCGATTTTTTAGAAAGAGCTCAATTTCGCGATCGAGACGAACCCGCAGTCGAATCGCGCCGCCAGCAAATGAGCAAAATGCTGAAATCTGAGTGGGCAACTCAGCCCGAAGATATTGCTAAAGCTATCTGGGATGCTGTGAAAAATCAGCGTGCAGAAGTTACCGTCGGCCCTGCTTTTGTAGCGTCGGAAGCTTATCGTTTGTTCCCCGGTTTGATGCAGTGGGCAATGGAAAAGGGCAAGCTGTGAGACTTATTGGTAATTGCTAATTGGTAATTGCTAATTGGTAAGGTGCGCCATAAGCACCAGACAAATTATTAGTAACGCGCATCAGTCCTAGGGATCTGTTCACCTGAATATATACAACTAAAGAAAGAGACTGTGAAAGCCGCCCGAACACTATAATAATGGCAAACAAACCAGGACATACACCATGCAAATCAAAGCACTTGCAGTTACAAAAACAGGCGGATTGCTTGAAGAATACAAATTCGATGTCGCCCCTCCAAAAGTACATGAATGTATTATAAAAGTGTTAAGCTGCGGCATTTGTCACTCTGACTTGCACATGATTGACAATGACTGGGGTCAATCAAAATATCCCCTCGTTCCGGGCCACGAAGTTATCGGAGAAGTGGCAGAAATAGGGCCGCAAGTGACTCATTTAAAAGTGGGCGATCGCGTTGGTGTCGGCTGGCAACGGTCGTCTTGTTTGCAGTGCCGCGACTGCTTGCGCGGTAACGAAAATCTCTGCGATGAAAACCAGGGATTAATTGTTACAGGCCCGGGCGGTTTTGCCGATTATTTGATGGTAGATTCCCGCTTTGCTTTTCCTATTCCCAAAGGCATCGATTCCAACGTAGCGGGGCCGCTGTTGTGCGGCGGAATTACAGTTTACGCCGGTTTGCGAAATGCAGGGATGAGTTCCGGGCAAGAAATTGGCATTCTCGGCATCGGCGGTTTGGGACACATGGCGGTGCAATTTGCGAAAAAATTAGGAAACCGCGTTACAGTTTTTACTACTTCCCAAGATAAGGCAGAATTTGCACATAAAATGGGGGCGGACGAAGCTATTGTAGTAGGAAAAGGCGAAATTCCTCAAGCCCCCAGCAGCAAATTAGATATTTTGTTGAGCACTGTTCCTGCTTCTTTAGATTGGGTTCCGTACATTGATTTTCTCGATTCTAACGGTGCGCTTGCTTTTGTGGGAGTTCCCGACGAACCTTTGAGCATTCCGTTATTTTCGCTGCTGATGAAGCAACGCCGAATTGTGAGTTCTCTCATCGGCGGTCGCGCTATGATTAATGAAATGCTGGCAATTGCAGAGAAGTTTGAGATTGAGCCGATTGTCGAAGTTTTTGCGATCGCACAAGCGAATGAAGCAATTCAGAAAGTCCGGGACAATCAAGTGCGCTATCGCGCAGTTTTGACGGTGAGTTAGATAATGGGTAATGGGTAAGGTGCGCCTAGCGCACCCTACTAGAGATATATAAGCAACGAATTAAAGCAAAGAATTAGCATTAATAAAACGGCCGTTTAAATCGGCTGGGGTCACATTCAAAACAGTACCCAACAAAGCATTAGTAAAACCGAATCTAATATTAGTAGCTTCCACACGGCCGTTGCCATCGGGATCGAGACTTCGCTGGGAGATGCCGCCCTTGGCTAATAAGCTAGTTCCACCGGCTATACTTGCAGGATCGATCAGCAGCAGTCTCGGATCGTTCAAGCTATAACTTACCTCTTCCAAGGAGATATTGCTGCTGGTAAATGCCACACTAATTCCAATCGAATCGCTAGACTTATCAAAATCCACAATTACCGCGTCAGGAACTTCAATTCCAACTACTCGGATTCCCGCTTGATCGACTCTAAAAACAAATACATCGCTCCCCCCACCACCTTGGTAAATATCCACATCTCTGTCGCCAATTAAAGTATCATTACCGTCACCGCCCACTAACAAATCAACGCCTTGTCCTCCGCGCAACAAATCATTTCCCGCACCCCCATCTAGGAAATCGCTATTTCTATCTCCTGTCAAGAAATCGTCGCCAGTTTCTCCCAAAACATCGTCATCATCTTTGCCGGCGTAAATAGAATCATTGCCGACACCGCCTAACAGACTGTCTTTACCATCGTTGCCGAAAATCCGTTCTACATCTGACGAGCCCCTGACAGTATCATTGCCGCCCAGCATCCAAAGTCCCCCAGGAAAACTAGCAAGCTGTCCTGGTGCAAGTGTAATATTTTCAGGAGAATTGTCTCCTACCAAACGAGAGATGCCTGAATTATCTGGTGTGAGTACCATATTTGTAAACTTGATGCGATGTGAGCATGGATATTGTGCAATATTCTACAGCTTATTAGGGTGCGCCAGAACACAGTTACTTCCTCACTCGCGATCGAGCAATCGCTGGCGCACCCTACTAGATAGCTCGATCGCTCCATCTTGGCACAAGCCTGATGGAAATACCCTAGATTAAAATAAAAGTTAAAATTTGAGCCGATGCCAATTATCTTAGTTGAAGACTTGAGCAAAGTTTATCCGGTAGCGATTAAAGAACCGGGGCTTAAAGGAACAGTGCGACACTTTTTTAGTCGCACTTACCGCAATATCAAAGCAGTTGAGGGCGTTTCTTTCAGTATTGAACCGGGGGAAGTCGTGGGGTTTCTCGGTGCTAACGGTGCGGGCAAAACTACTACGCTGAAAATGCTGACGGGTTTGATTTATCCGTCTGCGGGTACGGTGAGTGTGTGCGATCGTACTCCTTTCCGTCGGGAAGCAGATTTTCTGCAAAAAATCACCTTAGTGATGGGGCAGAAACAGCAGTTAATTTGGGATTTACCTGTGCTTGACTCTCTCCGAATTAATGCCGCTGTCTACGGCATTCCCGATACAGATTATCGGCGGCGCGTCGGAGAATTGACCGAAATGCTGTCACTAGAAGGCAAGTTAAATCAGGCGGTGCGAAAGCTGTCTTTAGGCGAACGCATGAAAGCGGAATTGATGGCCGCACTAATGCACCAGCCAGAGGTATTATTTTTAGATGAACCGACTTTAGGTTTGGATATAAACGCACAGTTTAGCGTCAGGCAATTTCTGCGAGAATATAACGAGCGCTATCAAGCAACGGTGTTGTTGACGAGCCATTACATGGCTGACATTACTGCTTTGTGCAAGCGCGTTTTGTTAATCCATGAAGGGCAATTAGTTTATGATGGCAGTTTAGACGGATTGCTCGACAGGTTTGCACCTTATCGGGAAGTTCAGGTAAAATTAGCTAAGCCGCTGGCCAAAGATAGTGCTTTTGCTTACGGGGAGGTAGAATCTATTGAGGGACAATCGGTGCGTTTTTTGGTGAAAAGGGAAGAGCTGACGGTGAGCGTGGCGAAGATTTTGGCGGACTTGGACGTGATAGATTTGACTGTTACCGATCCGCCCATTGAAGAGGTTATTGGTAGAGTTTTTCGCACGGGAAAAGTTTAATGTTTTTGGCTGGCTTCATTCTCCATAACAGGCAATATGCCTGTTCCACTAGAGTTCCAATGTTGTGTGGAACGGGCATCTTGCCCGTTGCTAATACCGAAAAATTGAACAGGCAAGATGCCTGTTCCACTAAAGTTTCAATGTTGTGTGGAACGGGCATCTTGCCCGTTGCTAACACCGAAAAATTGAACAGGCAAGATGCCTGTTCCACTAAAGTTTCAATGTTTTGTGGAACGGGCATCTTGCCCGTTGCTAACACCGAAAAATTGAACAGGCAAGATGCCTGTTCCACTAAAGTTTCAATGTTTTGTGGAACGGGCATCTTGCCCGTTGCTAACACCGAAAAATTAAATCTACAATTGATATGACAAAATCCATCAAAATTGCTAAAACTTTGCTAGTTACCTACTACGCTTATATGCTCGAATATCGGGCAGAGTTGTTTTTGTGGGCGCTGTCGGGAGCTTTGCCGTTTATCTTGATGGGCGTCTGGATGCAGGCGGCCGAAACTGGTCAATTTGGGCTGAATTCGATCGACTTTGCCCGTTATTTTTTAGCGGCTTTCATTGTCAGGCAAACAAATGTAGTTTGGGTGATTTGGGATTTTGAAAAGCAAGTAGTGAAAGGCGAGCTATCTAATAGATTGTTGCAGCCTCTCGATCCCGTATGGCATCACTTTGCATCTCACGTTTCCGAAAGGTTTGCGAGGCTGCCGTTTATATGCGGATTAGTGCTGCTGTTTTTTGCACTTTACCCGCAGGCTTTTTGGCTGCCGAGTTTGGGCAGGTTTTTGCTGTTTTTGTTGGTTATCGTCTTGGCTTTTTGCTTGCGGTTCTTGATACAGTATACCTTTGCGCTGTTTGCTTTTTGGCTGGAAAGGGCAAGTGCGATCGAACAATTCTGGCTTTTAATTTACCTATTTTTATCGGGACTTATCGCGCCGCTACAAGTGTTTCCCGCACCCGTGCGCGAAGTAGTTTTGTGGACGCCGTTTCCTTATTTGATTCATTTTCCCGCTTCAATCTTGATAGGATTACCCGTAGATGTAGGCCGTGGTTTGTTGGTAATGTTGGGTTGGAGTGCGGTGTTTTTTGTGTGGAATCGCTGGCTTTGGCGGCAGGGTTTGAAGCAGTATTCGGGCATGGGAGCTTAAATAATAATTAAAAATTAGAAAACTGTAAGCTGCGTCACAGTAAAAATGTTAATTGTTTTGTCAAAAAGACGTGACGCACCCTACTTAACTGTCGAGTAATATCATGTCTGATCGATTGACCATAATATCCCGGCCGGGCGGGTTTTTGAGATTGTCAATTATTGGCAGATATTGTTGGTGAACCCGCCCCTACCTGATTTCGGGTAATCGACCTGACATGATATAAATCTAAAATCTAAAATCTAAAATCTAAAATCTAAAATCGACTGACGCACCTACTTAAGTCGATCGCAGACATCATGCAAAAATGCAATCGGGAGTATTCGACAATTGCATAAATCTCCATTTTTTGTATATATAAGTACAAAAGTTTACAATAAAGTCTTATATTAATTAACCCAACGACTGATAAACGGGATAAAAGAGATTCTAATGACAGCCAAAAAAAACCTCATTGTAATCGGCAATGGCATGGTAGGTCACAAGTTCCTGGAGTTAATGGTGAGCTCGGATGCTACCAAACACTGGAATTTAATTACTTTTTGTGAAGAACCGCGCGTTGCTTACGATCGCGTAAACCTCAGCGGATTTTTCTCTGGCAAAACAGCGGGAGATTTATCTTTAGTTGCACCGGGATTTTATCAACAAAACGGCATCCAGATTCACATTGGCGACAAAGCAGTCGCCATCAACCGGGAAAAAAAAATAGTTTCTTCAGCCAACGGTTTAGAAGTTCCCTACGACAAAATTGTTCTCGCGACCGGTTCCTATCCATTTGTGCCATCAATTAAAGGCAAAGACGCTACAGGAACTTTTGTTTACCGGACAATTGACGACCTGGAAGCGATGTCATATTACGCTAAAAATTGCAAAATTGGCGTAGTAATTGGCGGCGGTTTGTTAGGTCTAGAGTGTGCTAATGCTCTGCAAAATATGGGTCTAAAAACTCACGTGGTTGAGTTTGCATCGCGGCTGATGCCCGTGCAAGTTGACGAAATTGGCGGGGCAATTCTCCGTAGCAAAATAGAAGAGTTGGGGGTTTCGGTTCACACCAGCAAATCTACAACAGAAATTGTTAGCGAAGATGGCAAAGTTACTAAAATGCTGTTTGCTGACGGTTCGGAATTGGCAACAGATATGATAGTGTTTTCTGCTGGCATTCGCCCCCGCGACGAAATTGCCAGAAGTTGCGGTATAGAAGTAGGAGAACGCGGTGGCATCATCATAAATGATAGCTGCCAAACCTCCGATCCTGACATTTATGCGATCGGAGAATGCGCCCTTTATCAAAATCGCATCTACGGCTTAGTTGCGCCTGGGTATACAATGGCAAGCGTAGCAGCAGATATTTTGAGCAGTGTAGCGGATGACGGGCAAGATGCCCGTCCCACAAGCACTTTTACAGGTGCAGATATGTCCACTAAACTCAAATTATTGGGGGTGGATGTTGCTAGTTTTGGAGAGCCTTTTCCCAAGTCGGGCGATGCTAAAGAAATTGTTGTTGCTGACACCTTCCAAGGCATTTACAAAAAATTAGTTTTAAATCAAGACGGCAGCCGGATTTTAGGCGGAATTCTCGTAGGAGATGCTTCGGCTTACGGCACTTTGCTGCAATTCATGCAAAATGAAATTGCTCTGCCGCCGCATCCCGAAGATTTGTTGATGCCACCGCGAGAAGGGGGAGCTCCGGCAGGTTTTGGAGTAGACAGTTTGCCGGATTCTGCTCAAATTTGTTCTTGCAATAATGTTACCAAAGGGCAGATTTGTGCAGCGATTCGCGATCATAATTTAACCGATGTTGCCAGCGTCAAGAAATGCACTCAAGCGGGGACGGGTTGCGGTGGCTGCGTGCCTTTAGTGACAGATATCTTCAAGTCGGAGATGAAGAAAGCTGGGTTTGCAGTCAAAAATAATCTCTGCGAACATTTTGAATATTCTCGTCAAGAATTGTACCATTTAGTGCGTTCTCAAGAGATTAAAACCTTTGAGGAGTTGATTGAAAGACACGGCAAAGGTAAGGGCTGCGAAATTTGCAAGCCTGCTGTTAGTTCGATGTTGGCTTCTACTTGGAATGACCATATTTTAGAGAAGTCTCACGTCGGTTTGCAAGACACGAACGATTACTTTTTGGCAAACATTCAGCGCGACGGTACTTATTCGGTGGTGCCCCGAATACCGGGGGGAGAAATTACGCCGGATAAGTTGATTGTTTTGGGTGAAGTTGCCAGGGATTTTGGGCTTTATACTAAGATTACTGGCGGGCAACGGATTGATTTGTTTGGAGCTCGCGTGGATCAATTGCCGCATATTTGGCGTCGGTTGATTGATGCGGGATTTGAGTCGGGACACGCTTACGGTAAGGCTCTGCGTACTGTCAAATCTTGTGTTGGTAGCACTTGGTGCCGCTTTGGGGTGCAGGATTCAACGAGTTTGGCGATCGAAGTTGAATTGCGGTATCGTGGTTTGCGATCGCCCCACAAGCTCAAATCTGCTGTCTCTGGTTGCACTCGCGAATGCGCGGAAGCTCAAAGCAAGGATTTTGGGATCATTGCGACAGAGAATGGTTGGAATTTGTACGTGTGTGGCAACGGTGGTATTAAGCCACAGCACGCGGTTTTGCTGGCGACGGATATCGATAAGGAAACGCTGATTAAGTATATCGATCGATTCTTGGTTTTCTACATCCGCACGGCAGACAGATTGGAACGCACTGCTACTTGGTTGAACAAACTTGAGGGCGGGATTGAATACTTGAAACAGGTGATAATTGAGGATTCTCTGGGAATTTGTGCTGAATTAGAAGCCCAGATGGAACATTTAGTTAATACTTATCAATGTGAGTGGAAAACGACGATTGAAGACCCACAAAAGGTGCAGCGGTTCCAGCATTTTGTGAATTCCGATTTACCCGATCCGAGTATTGTTCGTGTTGCGGAACGGGGACAAACGCGGCCGGCTAACGAACATGAAAAGGCTCTGGCTGGAGTTTCGGAATAACCCCTCCCCAGCCCTCCCCTTGCTAAGGGGAGGGAGCAAGATAACCCCTCCCCAGCCCTCCCCTTGCTAAGGGGAGGGAGCAAGAATCTCGTTCCCAGGCTCTGCCTGGGAATGAATTCCGGGAGGCTCTGCCTCCTTCGGCGAGGCGAGGCAGAGCCTCGAAACCTACGTTCCCAGCCGGAGACTGGGAACGAGATTGAAGTAAAATAACAGGAAAAGAAAATGGTTCAATCATTACAAGTTTCAGATACTGTGACTACTTGGGTAGATGTGTGTTCTCTGGATGCGATCGCCCCTTATACTGGAGTTTGCGCTTTAGTTAAAGGCGAACAAGTGGCGATTTTCCGAGTGGGAAACGGGGATGAAGTTTATGCGCTTAGCAATTACGACCCGTTTAGTAAAGCTTTTGTTTTGTCGCGGGGAATTGTGGGCGATCGCAACGGCACTCTCAAAGTTGCTTCTCCCATTTACAAGCAAAACTTTAGTCTCACTACCGGGCAATGTCTGGATGATGAAACGGTAAAGATTCCTACTTTTGCGGTTCGGGTTGTAGCCGATCGCGTCCAAGTAGCTGTTAGTTAGATTCAGCGGCTTAATTGTTCGATCGCCATCCGCCACCACCTAACATTCCTGTGGGTGCTGGCGGATTTTGCATTGGGGCCCTCCCGACTCAGTATTTTTCGTATAAAATAGAGTCGATTGGCTCCATACTCCACGCTCGCTCAAAAAAATCTCAACTAATATCGGAGCTGATGCGAGGATTGTCAATGCAAACAAACTTCAGGGGCAGGGTATCAGTATGTTGTTAAAAAAACTTGTTTCCGAAAATAATCCCCAGACTGTAGCAGAGTTAATCCATGCCCAACTCAAAATCGGTCAACTGACTTGGGGCGAACTCAACATACAAGTTTTCGGCCAGCACTGGCGGGACGAATCTTTGCACGAAGTCCTCAGAGAAATTGCAGCTAAGCTCGACAAAGAAACAGCGAGCCAAATTATAGAATATCTCACAGATCAAAACGGTCAACAAGAAAAATTTATTAATTTGTTTTTAGCAGCGCAATGCTTGTTAAAAGTTAAAAATGATGTTAATAAAAAAACCGAAAAAAAACTGTTAAACGCTTTAAAAAAGTTATCGCAATACGGTACGGGTTTCCTGATTCTTTATCAAAGCGCTCAAGAATTGCAGGAAACTTATCAAATTCGTAATCGATCGATCGTCGCGATCGCCCAAACTTGGAAAAACGACCCGCAAACCCTGCCCTGGCTGAAAATACTCGCTCACTCCACCGACTGTGGCGAAGTCCGATCCACAGCAGTCGAAGCAATAGCCCGTGGTTGGCCAGACCAGCCAGAAATTTACCTGATGCTCAAAAAACTCGCCAAATCCGATCCAAGCTGGGCAGTGCGATCGACCTGTGTGCGAGAAATGGCTTGTGGTTGGCCAGACACGAGCGATACCTGGCCGCTGCTGACTGCCCTGGCTCAGTCAGATCAAAGTCCCGCAGTTCGCACCGCAGCACTGGAACAGTTGGCCTCTAATTGGCCCGATCGCACAGATACCTTGCTGCTGCTGAGAAAGGCCGCCGAATCCGACGAAAATTTGGGAGTGCGAGTCTGTGCGTGGCAAGAAATAGCCAGAGGTTGGCACAGCCTTTTAGGCACGGCCTCCCTGCTCAAAAACCTTGCCCAGACAGGAAGTTCTATCCTGCGAACCGTAGCGGTGCGGGAGTTGGCAGCGGGCTGGCCTGCTGCAGCCGACGTTTGCCTGCTGCTGAAAACCCTAGCCGAATCCGACAGCAGCAAAGAAGTGCGGACAGCAGCCTTAGAAGAATTGGCCTCGCACTGGCCCGACGAACCAGACATTTACCCGCTGCTGAAGACTAAAGCCGAGTCCGACGCGAGTTCGAGCGTCCGGCGCTCAGCAGTGCAAGCAATTGCCTCTGGCTGGCGCGGGAACCCCGAAACTCTGACTTTTTTGAAAAATATAGCATTGGGCGATCGCGACGCCGACCTGCGCGAAATAGCCCTACAACAGATAGCCGCAGGTTGGCCCGACCACCCAGAAACCCTGCCCCTGCTGCAAAAAATAGCTGATTCCGAGGATTACTGGACTGTGCGGCAAGTAGTAGTGGAGGCTGTCGCCGCAGTGGCGTCAGGAAGTCTCGAAGTCTTTGGCTGGTTGCAAAATCTCGCCGCGTCAGACAGACACCTCAACGTCCGAGAAACTGCGGTGGAAGAGATCGCAAAACGCTGGTCTCACCGGGGCGAGACGCTGCCTTTCCTCAAAAGCCGGGTAGAGTTGGAGCATGATTCTCACCTGCTGAGCGTGCTAGTGCGATCGATCGTGCGGGGGTGGCCCGACCACCCGGAAACCTTGCCTTGGCTGAAAATTGAGCTCGATTCTGGGGAAGCGCTGGTGCGGCAAGCGGTGGTGCTTGAACTAGCTTACAACTGGCCAGACAATCCTGAAACTTGGATGCTGCTGGAGGCTCAAGCAGAGGGCGATGAGAGTCCCGCTGTCAGGCAAATCGCTTTGCAAAAGTTAGCCCGGGCACGGACAAATCAGTCTCAAACTTTCGAGTGGCTCAAAAGTAGATCTCAAAAGGATGAAGATTCGCAGGTGCGGGCGATCGCCCTGGTAGAGTTAATGCGGGGATGGAAAGACGAGCCGGGAATGTTTGAGTTTTTGCGCGATCGAGCTTTGAGCGATCCTGACAATCAAAACGGTTCTTTTCCTTACAATCCCAGATTTACAGCGCTCGAAGCGATTATCGAACATTATCCCGAAAATCCGGGAGTTGTGCCGTTGTTGCGATCGCTTGCAGTTTCCGACGCAGAAGAGCAAGTGCGTGCCTTAGCGGGTCGCCGACTACGCAGCCAAGACTGGTAAACAGAAACAATCTTTTAGACATAGGAGTAAAAATTGGCGATATCAGCCCGTTTTTTGGTAGCTACGGCGGGTATTCTGTAATAAAGCTCTACAAGCCGTCATCGTGTTCACCTTCATCGTAGTACCTTAAAAATTTCATTTTTTTATTAACATACTTGTAATGAATCCTGGTTGAGGATGGTCGTTGGGTAATCCTAAAACGAGACTCTTTTTTATTCGTCAGCCACTCATCTTGTAAATTTGAGTCTTTAGCTGCTTCTTGCTTAGTTAATGTTAGTCTTTTTGCAGTCCGCTCAATAATAGACGTTCTGTGATTTTGAACTTTAATGATATCCTTTAAGAAAGATTTTGAAAATTCGTATTCATAGATCGGTTGTTTATCCAGCTTCTTAAATGCAATCTCTAAAGCTGTATTAAATTTTCCCTCCTCATCAATATTACTAGGCCAGTAACTTTCTGTTAAGTCAATCTGGTCAAGCCATTCAATTGGTTTAGCAATCACCACAGGATTAACTTGAAAAGAATGGCAGTCACAAAGAAAGGTAAATTCTTCCCTTATCCTATTAACGCCCAAACACAAGTACACATTTTCTTCTCGCTCTATAACTATGTGCATTAACTCCAAAAAAGCACACAAAGCTAAACCTTCAAAGCAGCTACACTTCAAAACTGGCTGCATTAGACATGAAGATAAATTTTCCTGGCTTTGTATAAATTGTCTGGCGGTATTAAAAGCTTTATATATAATAGGAACAATTTGTAACTTCCAATCTCTATCTTGACGCCAAGGTGGCAATTGAGGATGATCCCAAAGTAATCCCTCGAGGTCATCTGTCCAATATACCCTTGTAATCTGATAGTTATTAATATTTTCCAAATTATCTAACAAATGCTTTAAAAAAGTATCTCTTTTTTCAGAATCTTGCCAATCTGATTCAGATATAAAAAGAATTTCAGGCTCGAAGACAGCTTTCATTGCTTCTCCTGTTCATTCTTACTAGCACTGCTTCTGGCAAGTTGTCTTTTTTTTAGGCCGGCCTTTAAAATCTTTTCTTGCTCCAATGCCGTTTGATCAAAAAAGTCTACAGGCCAATTAGTAACTCCAAAATTTTCATCAATGCAAACTTCTTCGTAGACAGATCCCGAATCGGTTGCACTAATAAAATAGATTCCAATTAAATCTTTTAACGTACCTGTGTCATCTTCAACAATTCTTCTCACTAACCTATTGATAATGTGATCGCTGTGAGTTTCAACCATGACTTTCTTCCCAGAAAGAGCTAGTGCAATAAAATAATCAGATAATTGCATTTGAAGATTGGGGTGTAGATGGATTTCTGGTTGCTCAAGTAAGAGCGTATGCCGTTGTGGCATCCTTAATCCTTCTAAAAGGATCGGAAAAATTTGACTTACTCCAAAACCTACATCAGCGATGCTAACACGAGTTTTGGATGCAGAGTTTGAGTTAAGGTTTAGATAAACAATTTCATTACTAAGCTCAGACTTGAATCCTTTTATATTCATCAAATCTAGCCATTCTTCGACAGCATTAGATAAGGTCATTTCCTTTTTTTGCTTAAAAGAATTACTTTTAGTATCATAAAAATAATGATTGGAAATAGTTTGATCTTTGTCTGTTGAATAAATATATGCAGCATTTTCACCTTCTACACCAATTTCTGTCTTTTCTTGTTCGTTTATGTATCTTCTAGAAGGTCCTTTTTTTAATGGACCTATATAGCTATAGGATGAAAAAAGTCTTTTAAATAAATTATTTATCCTGTCAAATGAAAATGCAATATCTGATAAACCTGTTAGGCTTGTAGAGTCAGTTTCACTCACTGAGAATGATAAAAATGAAAATAAATTTGTAAATTCAACTTTTGCAGTCAGTCTTCCGTCTTGACTACTTTCCTCATCTCGTCTGATTCTATTTTTTATATTCTGCCAGCTAACTGTATATAAATCCTTATCGACAACAAGTTGTATATCAATAGAAGAACCTGGAATTTTTTGTTTATCTGAGTCTATTGTCTCAATCCTAAATTGGAGCTGCTCAACAGTAATTCGTTTTATATGATTTTTACTTTTAATTCTGTTTTTAATTTTAAGTTTAGGCGTTTTCACCACAAGTTTGATATAAATCAAAATATCTTCAGTCTGGAGTAATCCTATTTTTGGTGCGAAATCTATAAGCAACCTTCTTAGTTGAATAGTATTTATATAGTTAGGTGATTCTTCGTTTTCGTTATGCAGTTTAAAAGTAAATTCAAATACTAGGCGATTGTCCAAGTTTTTCTCGAAAATTATGTTTTCAAATGAGCCTAAATTTACGAACCTTCCATTTAGTAAAAGAATTTGGTTGGGATCTTGGCTTTCCAGAGTTTGTTTGAGCAGAAGTATGCTTTGGAGGATGGAGCTTTTGCCACAGCTATTGGTTCCACATAAAATTGTGATTGGTTTAACATTCAAGTCCTGTAAATTTTTAAACCCTTTGAAGTTCTCTAAAGAAATGTTTTCTAACATTTTTTTTAATTTTAATTTTTTTTGCTGTTCAGTCTAGTATATCCTATACATTAAGACATCTCCAACAATTCTTGTGGGACAGGCATCCAGCCCTCCCTAGAGCGGCTTTTCACTCCTATGTCTATTCATTCCCACAAAAGGCCGATCGCATACCGCACCGCTTCCCCCATTACCGAACATCGATCGCAATCCGAAGCCGTTTTCTCCCACGCCAGCAAATGTTCCCGAAAAACTTGGTATTGCTTGCCCCGCTGCACGAGGCTTGCAGTTTCCGACGCAGAAGAGCAAGTGCGGGCTTTAGCGGGCCGCCGGCTTCAAGTTTTAACAATTAACTGTTAATAATCGATCAAAAGGGTGATGGCATACCGCACCGCTTCCCCCATCATCGAACCACGAACGCGATCGGATGCCGTTTTCTGCCACGTGAGCAACTGTTCCCGAAAAACCGGGTCTTGCTTGGCCCGCTGCACGATCGCCTGACTGATGACTTTCTTTTGAATCTGCTCTGTCGGGATACCTTGCTGCTTCAAATAATCCAACAGCCGCTGCACGCTTTCGGAGAATTTATCCGGCGTCTGAGACATCAAAATAAACGAAATTTGGCGCACCATTCGCTGGTAGATTTCCTGTCTTCTGAGCAACGCTTCCTTGTTACTCGGCTCCGCATTGTTACTAGGAACAGCCAAGTCGAGCAAACTCAAAATTTCAGCGCCCTTGGCTAAAACCTTTTCCAACATATCTGGATAAAGCTCCAAAATGCGATCGCCCAAAATCTTGCCGTTCACCAAACGGTTCGCGCTCAGCCGCAGTAAATTTTGTTCTCCGGCAGACTCAAAAAATTGAACGTTGAATTTGAGTTCGTGGCTTTCCAACTCCACGCGACGCAGCGTAAAAACCAAAGCCTCCCAATTAGGAGATTCATCAAAAAACACCTTCACAGTAGAACTGTCCTCTTGATGCTGCCGCCCCAATTCCCCCGACTCAAAATCGCGATCGACCGGAAAGCGATTTGCCGCAACTTTCGCAGTATAATCAAACCCAGTAAAAACATAGCTGCATTCAACTCTCGACAGATCGACATCTTGAACTTGCCAATTTTGAATACAGCAACCCGTAAGCTGCGCCCCCTCCAAATTCGTCCGAATCAAACGGCACTCAATCAAACAAGCTTCTCTTAAATCCGCCTCACCCAAAATCGCATCCATCAAATAAGCGCCACTCAAATCAGCTTTCCGCAAATCAGCACTTCGCAAATTAGCTTCGCTCAAATCAGCTCGCAGCAAATACACTCCTTGCAAGTTAGCTCGCAGCAAAAGCGCCTTCTTAAAACTCGCTTTCAATAAATAAGAACCCGCCAGATTAGCTCGACTCAAATCAGCGTTATCCAGCACCGCCTCAGTCAAATCCGCCCCCGCCAGCACAGCTCGGTGCAAGTCAGCGCCCGTCAGATTTGTCGATCGCATTTGAGCGCCATTCAAGTCAGCTTCAATCAAATTTACACCGCTCAAAATTGCCGATCGCAAATTCGCTTCCACCAAATGCGTTTCCCGCAAATTAGCGCCCGTTAAATTAGCACCAACAAGACTGGCGCGGTTGAGATTCGCCTCCATCAATTCCGCCGCCATCAACTTCGCGCCGTCGAGTTTAGCCCCGGCAAAATTAATTTGGTCAGATTTAACTTTTTGAAGATTAGCACCCCCCAAATCCGCTTCCGGGAACGCAGCCCAATTGAGTTCTGCTGCTTCCAAACAAGCAAGGCGCAAATCCGCTTTAGCAAGATTTGCCCCGCTCAAATTTGCCCCGCTCAGATTCGCCCCAGCCAGCCCCGCACTGCGGAGATCCGCGCGCCGCAAACAAGCCCCTATCAACTTGGCATTGCTCAAAAAAGACCAGCTCAAATTAGCACCGGTCAAGTTAGCACCAGTGAGGTCTATTTCTCGCAGGTTAACACCGCTTAAACTAGCGCCACTGAGGTCAATGTGACCAAAGTTGCGCTCTCCCTGTTGATAGCGCTGTAAAAATTCTTGTGTTTGCATTCCGCAGATTGGGGGGCTGGCAATTTAGCTGTTTTAGGACGCGCGGGTCAATCGATTTTAGATTTTAGATTTTAGATTTTAGATTAAAGCATTGACCCCACAGATAAATACGTTCGGCAAGTTTCATCGGATACAGGTTTTTTATTTCCCAGGTCCTGAGTCTCCGAAGGAATGAATCCGGGGGCTTGTATCCTGGATGCGAGGGGGTCAATAACTTGAACTGTAAGGTACGCGCGGAACACGAGCGGGCTAAGCACGGGAACACTACTCCTATTACTTACTGCAAGAACTCATGTCCTCCGGGTGATCCGTGCGTACTTTACCCCTATAGATGGCAGTTCAAAGGATTTGTTGCCTAAGTTCTATTTCTACTACCAGTTTTACAGACTTTTGTAATTTCAAGTGGGAGCATCTCATATTTGTAAAAATACTTCTTCTGGCTCATTCCTTCTTGTGGCTCCTTCCTTCTTCTTCTTTCCTTCTGCCTCTTTCCTTCTGCCTCCTGCCTCCTGCCTCCTGCCTCAAAACTCCAATTTCTAGCGGAGGGCTGCAAAGGTGAGATGCTCCCTTTCAAGTAGCCGAGTTCCTATCTGATACGCTGCCCAGCCGGAGAGTGTTTTTACCTAAAGCGCTGCAATTCTTGCTGCAAGTGTTTTCCCCATTTAGTCGCTAGAGGAATTTCTGTAAAAGGAACCTGCACCGCAGCAGCATCTTTCAACAAAAATTCGAGGGCGATTGGACTTCCCGAATTCGGCGGTGACTCTAAATCAACTGCCTGAGAGTTGACTAACAACCGCAGCGACTGCACATCTTTTAAAGAAAAAGTTTGCAAATTCACAGGCCCGCTGCGAGTAGGTTTTCCCCAAGTTAAACTGTCTTCTTGCTGACCGAGTACAGCATAAATATCGTACTTGGCTTTAGCGAATTGTTCGGCCCAGACGCGATACGCTTCCAGCTTTTGATACTCGTTCCATCCAGCCCAAGCTAGCCCAATAAAAATTGCCAGCAGCGGCAGCCACATTAAACCTCTTTCCATGCAATACCCTTGTTGAAAATACTCGCTTGTTCTGTTTCTCATCTTCTCTAATGATACAATTAATTGAAGTCCTAAAACTTGCTCTGCAATTTCAACTAGAAATTAGAGCAATTTTTGATCTAGCAACAGCCACCGCCGAAAACTACCAAACGCCCGCGTGCGAGAGCCCCACAAGTCGCAGCAAGGAAAACTGGCGCTGGCGGTGAAAAGTGGGTTATTGTGGTGAACACGCCTTCCCTAAACGGACGATCGGCAATGAAAAAGTTTTTCCTTCTGTGCTTATTTTTAATCGGTCTCGGCTGGGCGATTTCTAATTTCCCAGGACTTGCTACTCAAGGCACTTACGACTCGATTGTGCTGGATTTCCGCGAAGATGTCGGTAATGCCACGATCGCCAAGCAAGTAAAGGCGATCGCCCAACAGTACCAAGTCGCACCGCAACTCAACAGCGAATTCTCAGCGGGGGACAATGTATATGTAGTTAAGGGCGATCGCACTTTGCTAAACGCCCTGAGAAAATCAAATTTGGCTAAAGATACCGAATACATTGAACCGAACTTTGTCTACAGCGCTTTCGAGATTCCCAACGACCCCATGTATACCAAGCAGTGGAATCTCCGCAGCATCAACGTAGAATCTGCCTGGAACGAAACCAAAGGCAGCGGCACAACAGTAGCGATAATTGACACGGGTATTACTCCAGTCGCTGACTTAAAAGAAACCAAATTTGTACCGGGCTACGACTTTGTAAACGATCGCGCCCAAGCCTACGATGACAACGGCCACGGTACTCACGTCGCAGGTACTGTCGCCCAATCAACTAACAACAATTACGGCGTTGCGGGCATCGCCTACGAAGCAGCTTTAATGCCGCTAAAAGTGTTAAGCGGCAGCGGTGGTGGCACGGTTTCCGACATCGCCGAAGCAATTAAATTTGCTGCTGACAACGGCGCTGATGTGATTAACATGAGTCTTGGCGGTGGCGGTGAAAGTCAGTTAATGGAAGAGGCGATCGACTACGCCCACTCTAAAGGCGTTGTCATCATCGCAGCCGCCGGCAACTCCGGCGACAGTTCCGCTTCCTATCCCGCCCGCTATCCCCACGTCATCGGCGTTTCCGCCCTCGGCCCCGACGAGGAAAAAGCCTCTTACTCCAATTTCGGCGCAGGGGTTGACATTGCAGCCCCCGGCGGTTCTGAAATGGGCAAAATCCTGCAAAGTACGATCGACCCGGAAACTGGTGCCGAAGTATTTGAAGGCTACCAAGGCACTAGCATGGCTTCTCCCCACGTTGCAGCCGTTGCAGCCCTTGTCAAGGCTTCCGGCATCACAGAACCAGACGAAATTCGCAGCGTACTCTTGCAGTCCTCGCGAACTGTCACTGAAGATCCGTTAAACCATTTTGGTTCAGGACACCTAGACGCAGCCGCAGCAGTTCAGCTAGCCCAACGCGGACAAATCAACTTCCGCGATTTCTTCCGCTGGCTGCGCGATAACGGCTATCTCAACCCCCGCTTTTGGATTGACGGCGGTGCAGTCGCCCTGTTGCCTAAAATTGCAATGGTGCTCGGTTCTTACCTGCTGGCTTTCTTTTTGCGGAATTATTTTCCGTTCCAGTGGACTTGGGGCTTTTCCGGCGGCTTGATGGCTGGTAGTTCTGGGTTCTTTTTCCTGCGGAACTTGTTTGTATTTGACTTGCCGCAGTGGCCGCTGCGGGTGATGGGCAGTTCTATTCCCGAACTCGGCGGCGCAATTAATGGCAGCAGTATGCTGAATCCCTTTTTTGCTAGCGTTTTGGTTCCTGGGATTTTGATTGCTTTGCTGTTGGGACATCAACAGTGGAAGTGGATCGCGATCGCAATTTCGATCGGTTGTGCCAGCAGTTTAGCGGTGAATGCTTTTGTGTCTCCCGCCGTCTGGGGATTGGGAACTGGTTTAGTAGCACAAACATTCTTGATAGTCAATGCTTTTCTGTGTTTCGGACTGGCGCGTTTAGCAATTAAAACAGAGGTGCGATCGGCATGAGTATTACTGTCAAAGGTGAAATTGAACGCAAAGGATTAGGCCCGGGCACTTGGGCTTTGGTGGGCGAAGATGGCGAAACTTACGAACTTAAGGATGCTTCTTCTGACTTGAAAAAAGCTGGTTTGAAAGTAAGTGTCAAAGGTGAAGTCCGCAAGGATGTGATGACTTTTGCTATGATCGGCCCGGTTCTTGAGGTGCAGTCTTTTGAGGTGTTGTAGGTCGATCGACTAATCCAGCTTTCGAGCAAAAAAAACCCCGGCCTTAATTGGCTGGGGTTTATTAATCAGGGTGCATCTACTAATTTAATCTCCCGCCTCACACCACCTCTTTCAGGACACTTTGGCAGAATTTGCGAGAATTTGTGGTTTGGGGTGCGATCGCCAAAAAAAACCCGGCCAAAATTGGTCGGGAGTTAATTAATCAGGGTGCATCTACTAATTTAGTCTCCGGTTCGAGGTGCACCTGTTCGGGACAGTTTGGGTAAATTTGGGGAAATTCGTGGTTTGGGGTGCGATAGATCAAAAAAAAAAACCCGCCTTAAGAAGGTCGCGAGTTAATTAATCAGGGTGCATCTACTAATCTAGTTCTCGTTTTTACAGCGATCATTTATAAAACAGTTTAAAATATACTCAATGAGTTTATTTTGATGAATTGATACCTGATTGTTTTTTTAAATTTATGCGAGTTATCAGCAAAAGAACCCTGAGAGACTTTTGGGACAAACACCCCAATGCAGAACCCAATTTATTACAATGGTATCAGCGAACGTCCGAGGCAGCATGGAAAAACCTAGCCGAAGTCCGCCAAGTTTTTCTCTGGGCCGATATCGTAGGAAATTTTACAATTTTCAATATCAGTGGCAACAACTACCGACTCATTACCTTTATCGATTATGAATATCAGCTAATTTTCATCCGTCGCGTACTAACTCATGCCGAATATAACAAGGAGAATTGGAAAAATGACAGTTGGTTTAAAAACTCCTAGCAACTACTATATGGAACTCATTACCACCTTTCCACCGCGTCCAATCACTAATGATGATGAATTAATCGCCACGCAAACTCGCATTAATGAAATTCTCGATCGAGCAAGTATCACCTCGGACGATCGGGATTATTTAAAAGTGTTGGGTACACTGGTGTATGACTATGAAGAAGAACACGAAGTTTGGCCTACATTGAAAGGAATTGGCCTGGTGAAAACATTAATACATGAAGATAACGTTTCGCCAGAAAAATTGTTAGAAATCTTTGAGAGTGAAGAGATTTTCAACGAAGTTATGATGAGCAAGAGAGAACTAACTGTCGGTCAATTAAAAAAACTCGGAGAGTTATTTCACATCTCGCCATCTGCTTTTGTGGACTAAAACTTTTCTCCAGCCTCACAGCACCTTTTTCAGGACAAATCTGATTTTTAACCGCGATACACGCAGATTAACACTGACAGGCGTTGATTTAGTGCTGATTTGTGGTATAGAGTGCGATCACAAAAAAAAAACCCAAACCAAAATTGGTCGGGAGTTAATTAATCAGGGTGCATCTACTAATTTAGTCTCCGGTTCGAGGTGCACCTGTTCGGGACATTTTGGGAAAATATTTGAGAATTAGCGATTTTGAGTGTAATACGCCAAAAAAAACCCGGCCAAAATTGGTCGGGAGTTAATTAATCAGGGTGCATCTACTAATTTAGTCTCCGGTTCGAGGTGCACCTGTTCGGGACATTTTGGGAAAATTTGGGGAAATTCGTGGTTTGGGGTGCGATCGCCAAAAAAAAACCCCAAACCAGAATTGGCGGGGAGTTAATTAATCAGGGTGCATCTACCAATTAAGCTTCCTGAGAATTCCAGCGCAATCCGGACAACCTCAAACTTTATTCAGCATCACCGTCGATACCGCAAAAAAAACCCCAAACCAAAATTGGCGGGGAGTTAATTAATCAGGGTGCATCTACCAATTAAGCTTCCTGAGAATTCGAGCGCAATCCGGACAACCTCAAACTTTATTCAGCATCACCGTCAATACCGCAAAAAAAAACCCCAAACCAAAATTGGTCGGGAGTTATTTAATCAGGGTGCATCTACTAATTTAGTCTCCCGTCTCACAGCACCTCTTTCAGGACACTTTGGCAGAATTTGCGATAATTTCTGGCGAGGGCGGGCGATCGCAAAAAAAAACCCGGCCAAAATTGGTCGGGAGTTATTTAATCAGGGTGCATCTACTAATTTAGTCTCCGGCTTCACAGCACCTCTTTCAGGACACTTTGGCAGAATTTAGGAGAATTTCTGGCGAGGGCGGGCGATCGCAAAAAAAAACCCGGCCAAAATTGGTCGGGAGTTAATTAATCAGGGTGCATCTACTAATTTAGTCTCCGGCTTCACAGCACCTCTTTCAGGACACTTTGGCAGAATTTAGGAG